>CAYZDB010000038.1:0-14602 GCA_964476985.1 uncultured Acidobacteriota bacterium
CTACGGCTTCTCGCCGCTCAACTTCCTCAAGCGCCCCGCGCTCTGGCTGCAGACGATCAGCCGCGTGCGGAGCACGATCACGTCCTCGCCGAACTTCGGCTTCGAGTACTGCCTGCGCGAGGACAAGCTCCCCGAGGAGGAGCTGGCCGGGCTGGACCTGTCGTCGCTGCAGTTCCTGATGAACGCGGCGGAGCCGGTGCGGGCCGAGACCTACCTGAAGTTCTACGAGCGCTTCGAGCCCTACGGCCTGACGCGCGACGCGCACGTCGTCGCCTACGGCCTGGCCGAGGCCACGCTCTGCGTCTCGAACTGGGGCCGCCAGGTCGTGACGGTCAACAAGCAGCTGATCCAGCAGCGCACGCTGCGCCTGGAGAACTTCAACCCGCTCAACAACAACCAGGTCCGGCTGGTGAGCTGCGGCAAGCCGCTGCCGGGGGTCGAGGTCCAGGTCGTCGATCCGGAGACCTGCCGCGCGCTGCCCGAGCGCGAGATCGGCGAGGTCTGGGTCGCGGGTGAAGGGCGCTGCCAGGGCTACTGGAACCGTCCGGAGCTGTCCCAGGAGACCTTCCGGGCCCGGATCGCCGACGCCCCGCCCGACGCGCCGCTGTACATGCGGACCGGCGACCTGGGGTTCCTCTACGAGGGCGAGATCTTCATCTGCGGGCGCCGCAAGGACCTGATCATCATCCGCGGCGTCAACTACTACCCGCAGGACATCGAGGCGATCGTCGAGTCGGCCTCCCCGCTGATCCGCACCGGTGGCGCCGCCGCCTTCGCCGTGGACCTGGACGGCGAGGCGCTGGTCGTGCTGGCCGAGGTGCGCAAGGCCGGCGAGCTGCCCGATCCGGCCGCGATCGCCAAGGCGATCCGCACCCAGTACTACATCGAGCCGCACACGATCGCCTTCGTCCCGCACGGAGCGATCGCCAAGACGACCTCCGGCAAGATCGCACGGGCGCTGACGCGCGAGCGCTGGCAGAAGGGCGAGATGGAGATCGTCGCCTCCTACGTCAGCACCCGCGACCACGAGCCGCTGGGCGAGCTGAGCGGGCTGCGCGAGCGCTTCCAGTACATCGTCACGCTCTACAACCTGACCGGCCGCGAGGAGTACACCTTCGCCGAGATCGGCGTCGACTCGCTCACCCTGGTGCGCCTGCTCGAGGACATCAAGGTCCTGCTGGAGGAGCACGACGCCGGGGCGCTGGTCAAGGACGTCGACGTCCGGCTGCTGCAGCGCCTGACGGTCGCCGAGTTCTTCTCGATGCTCGACCAGTTCGAGCACTCCACCGGCGAGCCGATCCTGGCGCTGCGCTACGTGCTGCGCCGGATCCAGGAGGAGCACGAGGGCTACGAGCGCGAGTGCATGCGCTCGGACGCCGAGCTGCCGCTGGCCGGCTTCGAGGTCCCGTCGGGCCCGCAGACGCCGGTCCAGAACGTGCTGCTGACCGGAGCGACCGGCTTCTTCGGCCCGTTCCTGCTGTCGAGCCTGCTGCGCCGGACGCCCTACACCTTCTACACCCTGACGCGCGCGACCGACCCGATCCACGGCCTCGACCGGATCAAGTCGGCGTTCCGCCGCTGCCGGATCCTGACCCCGGAGCTGGAGGACGCGCTCGAGCAGCGGGTCCGCGTCGTCTGCGGCAACCTGACGCGCCACAACCTGGGGCTGACCTCGGAGCAGTGGAAGTCGCTGACGCAGAAGGTCCAGGCGATCTGCCACAGCGGGGCCCTGGTCAACTACGTCCTCAACTACGACGCCCTGCGCCCGGCCAACGTCGACGGCACCCGCGAGATCCTGCGCTTCGCCTTCACCGGCGCCCCGAAGCAGTTCCACCTGGTCTCGAGCACCTTCATCTACGGCTGGACCGCCAAGTCGGTGCTGCTGGAGACCGACCACAACGCGACGATGGAGAACCTCGACTTCGGCTACGCCCAGAGCAAGTGGGTCGCCGAGCAGCTCGTGCTGGCGGCGATGGAGCACGGGCTGGACGCGCGGATCTACCGCCCGTCGCTGATCTCGGCCTCGACCGGCGGCGTCGGCAGCCGCGACGACATCGCCGTCCGGCTGCTGGCCTTCATGATCCGCCACGGCGTCGCGGTCTCGGCGCGCAACCAGATCAGCTTCCTGCCGGCGGACCTGGTGGCCGACAACATCGCGCTGCTGTTCAAGGAGCCGGAGCTGCCGGCGCGCACGCTGCACCTGACGGTCGACGACTACTACAACATGGAAGACGTGACGCGCGTCATCAGCCGGAAGTACGGCTACCAGTTCGACTACTACGACATCCCCGGCTTCATGCAGCAGATGACGCGGCGCTGCACGCAGGAGGACCTGCTCTACCCCCTGACCGACTTTTTCGTCCGCTCGCAGGACAAGCTGGTCGCGATGCAGCACAAGCGCTACAACAACGACATGTACCGCAAGGCCCGCGCGCAGGTCGGCGGGCAGGGCGACCCGGCGCTGGAACAGACCGTGACCTTCATCATGGACCACATGCTGCGCGAGGGGATCGTCGCGCCGCGCGGCGAGGCCTCGGGGCACGCGGGGGACGCTGTGGCGAACCGGGGACAGCTACCGTAAGTCGGTGCGCCGCGGAAATCGGAGACGGAGGTCTCGGCCTACCGACCTACGGCAGCGGTCCCCGGTTTCCGAAGATCCCGGTGCCGACGCGGACGAAGGTCGCCCCTTCCTCGATCGCGACCTCGAAGTCGTGCGTCATCCCCATCGACAGCTGGTCCATCGCGACGCCCGGCAGCTCGAGCGCCGCGGCGGCGCGGGCCAGCGCCGCCAGCCGCCGGAAGTACGGCCGCGCCTGCTCCGGATCGTCGACCGGCGGCGGGACCGCCATCAGGCCGCGCAGCGCCAGCCCCGGCCGCCCGGCCAGCGCGCGCAGCAACGGCTCCAGTTCCTCCGGCTCGATCCCGGCCTTCGTCGCCTCGCCGCCCAGGTTGACCTCGACCAGCGCCGCGACCGGCCGCCCCAGTTCCTCGCCGATCCGCGCCAGGGTTTCGCCCAGCCGCAGCGAGTCGACCGAGTGAATCAGCTCGAAGCGCTCGGCCACGCGCCGCGCCTTGTTGCGCTGCAGCTCGCCGATGAAGTGCCAGCGCGCCCCCGGCAGCGCGTCGAGCTTGGGGAGCGCCTCCTGGACGCGGTTCTCGCCCAGCACGGTCAGCCCCGCGTCGAGCGCGGCGCGGATCGTCGGCACCGCCACGGTCTTGGTCACGCCGACCAGCGTGACCGACGCCGGATCGCGCCCGGCCCGCGCGCAGGCCGCGGCCATCCGGGCCTGCACCTCGGCCAGGCGGGCCGCGACGGGGTTCACGCCGCCCCCTCCTCGCGTCCCGACCGCCGCTCGTCCATCGCGCGGTTGGCCAGCGCGTCGGCGTCGCGGTTCTCCTCGCGCCGGACGTGCAGGATCCGGAACCCGCGCAGCCGCGCCGCCAGCTCGCGCACCGCGGTCGCCAGCGGCACGAGGTGCGGCTGCCGCACGCGGTAGACGCCCGTCACCTGGCGCTGGATCAGCTCGCTGTCGGTGCGGACCTCCAGCTCGCTCGCGCCGCGCGCCAGCGCCTCTTCCAGCGCGGCGATCAGCCCGCGGTACTCCGCGACATTGTTGGTGGTGTCGCCCAGGTAGCCCCAGGCGCGGAGCAGGACGCGCCCGTCGCCGTCCTTGAGGAAGAGCCCCCACCCGGCCGGACCGGGGTTGCCGCGAGCCCCCCCGTCGACCCAGGCGAACAGCCGCATCGCCCGGCCCGCGCTACGCGCCGGCCGGCGTCAGCCCCTGGCCCGGCTGCTTGCCGGCCGCGTCGGCCGGCGCGCCGGGCGCCGGCGCGCCCGCGCCGCCCGGCTCTCCCTCGCTGTCCGCGAAGTAGAGGATCCGCCGGCAGCTCTCGCAGAACGACAGGTCCTCGCCGCGCCGGACGAGGTTGATGATCTGCGGCCGCAGCCGGACGTGGCAGGCGCCGCAGGCGTTGCTGACGATCCGCGCCACCGCCACGCCGCCGCGGGCGTTGAAGATCGTGTCGAAGCGGGCGATGAAATCGCGCGGGATCCCGACCTTGAGCAGCTCGCGCTGGGCCTCCAGCTCGGCCAGCCGTTCCCCGGAGCGGGCGGCGTCCGCTTCCATCCGCGCCTTCTCCGCGTCGTGCTCGGCCCGGGCCGCCGCGATCCGCTCGTCGGCCTCCGCCGCCGGCCCACGCAGCTCCTCGAGCTGCAGGTCGATCTCCGCAATCTTGTCGTCGAAGGCGGCGATCGCGGACTTGGTCGAGTCGATCTCGTTGAGGACGGCGCTATACTCGCGCTGGTTGCTGACCTGCATCAGTTTCTGCTGCGCCTGCTGCTGCCGGAGCGCCGTCTCCTCGCGTTGCCGGACCAGCCGCTGACGTTCGGCGACGAGGGCCTCGTGCGTCAGACGCGCCGACCCGATCTCCTCGACCTTCTGGCGGAAGGCGTCGTCGAGCGCGGCAAGGCGCTCGGGGGTCCGGGCCCCGAGGTCACGGATCTCCTTGATTTCGAACGCGATCTCCTGCAGCTGCACGAGACGGCGGATGTGCTCGCTCAAGGCTTTCCTCCGCTCCGGCGTACCCGGGAGCTCCGGTCCCGCGGCCCGGCGGCTCCCGTCCAGTGGGCCCACCAGGGCTCGAACCTGGGACCAGCTGATTATGAGTCAGCCGCTCTAACCACCTGAGCTATGGGCCCCGAATCGGACACTTTAGCATACGACTTCCGGCACTTCCGGCGCCGGGTCGGACGGCTCGGCCGGGCCGGCGGGCTGGGCCCGGCGGCGGTGCGGGCGGCCGCGGGGGCGGTCGCCGGTGCCTGCGCAGCCGCCGCGGCCCTGGCCCAGACGGCCCCGGCGCCGCCGGCCCCGCTCCCCCCCCTGCCCGCCCCGCTGGTCGAGCAGCAGCAGGTCCGCCGGGTGCAGATCGACGTCTCGGTGATCGACCCGCGCGGCGACGCCTGGTCCTCGGTCCCCGGCCTGACCCGCGAGCAGTTCGAGGTCCGGCTCGACGGCCGCCCGCTCCCGCCCGAGATCGCCGCCCGGACCGAGTTCGACGCGATCTGCAACGGCGGCGGCGCCCCGAACACCGGCGAGCCGCGCGACCGCCTCGCCGACGAGCGCCCGACGATCGTCGTCTTCGCCGACCTCAACTACCTCGACTCGCGGATGCGGTTCGGCGTGACGCAGGCGCTGGAGCGGCTGGCCGAGCTGGCCGCGGTTCGCCCGATCCGCGTCAAGGTCGTCGCCTACACCCGCCGGATCGTGCCGATCACGCGCGACTTCGTCTCCGATCCCGCCGCGATCCGGCGGGCCGGCGAGGAGCTGGCCGCGTCGATCTCGACCGGCCCGCCGCTCCAGGGGATCACCGCGGCCCCGACGCGCGAGTCGAACGAGGACCCGATCGACTCGCGCTCGGTGTACGACATTACCAGCGGCGACGGCCCGCCCGACCCCGCGCCGGAACCCGCCTACGAGGTCTTCCTGCCCGAGGACTTCGGCCTGCGCACCGCGGAGATCACCTCGGCGCGCAACCCGACCTCCGAGATGGCCGCGCAGCTGATCGACCCGCGCCCCTCGCTGGCCGCGATCGAGGCGGTGCTGCTGGCCCACTCGTCGCTGCGCGGCCGCAAGGCGCTGGTGCTGTTCTCGTCGCCGTGGTTCGACCTGCACGAGGACCTGTTCCTGACCTACGCCTTCGAGCCGCGCCGCGCGACGCAGGGCGGCTTCTCGATCTGGACCGTCGACGCCCGCGGCCTGGGCGTGCCGACCGCGCCCGGCAGCGGCTCGCGGCTGATGGAGTTCCTGGCCACCGGCACCGGCGGCGAGGCGGTGCGGGCGGCCGGCTCGCTGGGCGTCGTCTTCGACCGCGTGATCTCGACGATGTCCTGCTACTACCTCTTCAGCATCCCGCTGGCCGCCCCGGCCCGCGGCGAAGCGCGCCACGCGATCGACGTGCGGCTGAACACGACGAAGCACCCGGAGTTCTGGAACTACCGCGTGCGCACGACCGGGATGGTCACGGTGGCCTCGCGCCAGAAGCTGCGCGAGCGCCGCCGGCTGGGCGCGCTGATGGATCCGACCGGCTTCCCGATCCCCGACGTGCGCGTCTCGGTCGGCTACCCGGCGAAGGACGGCGCGCTCACGGTGCCGATCCAGGTCGCGGCGCTGCTGGCCGACCTGACCTTCGTGCGCGACCCGGAGCGCGGCGACCTGGTCGCGCGCTTCGCCTGGGAAGGGCTCGTCACCGGCGAGAGCGGCGACCCGGTCTGCTCGCTCGGCGACGGCGTGGAGCGGACCGTGCGGCTGGAGAGCCCCCCATCGCGCTACCCGCCGACCTACCTGCTGCTGAGCAGCTCGTGCGCGCTCCCCGCACCGGGCGACTTCGACGTGCGCGCGCTGGTCGAGGACCTCGTGACGGGCGAAGTCGGCGCGGCACAGGTCCGGTTGTCGCTGCCGGCGCCGGCCCCGGGGATGGCGAAGGTCTCGGCCGTGCGCCTGGGACGGAGCACCGGGCGCGACTTCCTGCTCGACCCGGCGCGCACGAAGGGGCGCGAGGTGCCGCGCGACGGCGCCCGCGCGGCGGTCGTGTCGCTGCTGGACGGCGAGACGGTGCAGTCGGCCGACCGCGTCGTG
Source organism: uncultured Acidobacteriota bacterium (assembly GCA_964476985.1). Lineage (GTDB taxonomy): Bacteria > Acidobacteriota > Polarisedimenticolia > J045 > J045 > JALOKP01. The sequence continues at coordinate 6,636 of CAYZDB010000038.1, forward strand.
CTGCGCTTCGTGGCCTGCGGGCTCCCCGCGGCCCCCAGGACGATCCTCTTCCGGCCGGTCGCGGGGACCGACGGCGCGCCGGCCCGCGAGTCGATCTACCAGATCATGCCGACCCCGCGCGGGGAGGTCCGGGGCGAGAGCGTGAGCTGCCGCGAGTACGAGGCGGCGGCGCCGGAAAGCTCGCTGGCCCCCGGGGCCTACGGGATCGCGATCATCGACCCCTCGGTCCCGGCCGCCACCCGGCAGGACATCGACCGGATCCTCAGCTCCGGCCCGGTCCTCGAAAGCCGCGAATTCCGGGTGATTCCGCCCTCCACCGTCCCCGGTCGGCGCCCTGGCGACCCGGCCTGACCCGGGTCAACTGCCTGCGGCGGAATTACTGCTAAAATAGCCGCTCCCACTGTCCGTCACGCTCCACTATCCATGAGGGTTTCGAGATGGCCGACAACAGCGCCAAGGTCGCGGAGAGCGTCCCCGGGAAGTACTACGTCGACACCAGCTGCACCGCCTGCAAGGTTTGCGTCGACACCGCCCCGGACAACTTCAAGATGACCGACGACGACGATCACGCCTACGTCTGCAAGCAGCCCGAGAACGCGGACGAGGAAGGGCTGGTCAAGGAGTCGATGGACGGCTGCCCGTCCGAAGCGATCGGCGCGGACGGCGAGTAGCGCCGCGCAGCGTCGTTCAGAACGGTCGAAACTGCGGGGCGGCCGCCAGGCCGCCCTTCGTTTTCCGGGCTAGGCGCTCGCCTCGCAGAGCGCCTTCAGCTTCGCCAGCGCCTTGGGCCAGGCCTCCTGCAGGTACGGCTCGAACTCGGCGGTGGTGTCCAGCTCGATTTCCAGGTGCGTGCCGCCGTCGGCGGAGTGGAAGGAGTAGTCCTCGAAGCCGGGGACGAAGCTGCGGGCCTCGTCGCTCGTCGTGTCCGGGACGCCGCCGTGGATGCAGCCCAGCAGCTGGATCGACAGGAACTCGTGCGGCCGGTTCTCGGCGATCCGGGCGAACATCCCCTCGCCCTCGGGCGTCAGGAAGCGGATCGTCTCCCCCTGCGCCCACGAGCCCTCGAAGTACGAGCCCTCGCAGAACGCCGAGGTCCAGGCCCGGTAGGTGTCGGGGGCCAGCATCGTCTCCCAGACCCGGGCGATCGGGGCGCGGATGTGCGTCGAGTAGCGGAGCTTCTTCACCGCGAACCTCCTCGGGTGGCCGCGCGGCGCAACCGGTGCGCTACCGGCTGTCCGCGTTCCACATGTCGTGAATCGCCTTCCAGCTGCCGTCCTTCTGCTTCTTCCAGACGCAGAGGTACTTGCCCTTCTCCTGGACCAGCTTGCCGTCGGGACCCTTGAAGGAGTCCTCGTAGCTTCCCGAGGTGAAGCCCAGGTCGCCGTTCACTTCGGCGTGCGTCGTCTTCCACGAGATCCGGAACGACGGCTCCGCAAAGTAGGCGGCCCAGACCTTCTGCGCCGCGGCCTTGCCGACGGCGACGGGCTCGTTCGGCGGGTAGGCCAGCGCGTCGTCGGCGTAGAACGACGCCACCTTCGCCGCATCCCGCGTCGCTGCCGCCGCGGACCAGTCGTCGTCGAGCCGGGCGAGGGCCTTGGCGTTGGCGTCCATGTCGCCCGAGAGCGCGAACGGGACGGCGGCCAGTGCGGCGCAGAGCAGGACGGTGACCGCGAGAGACCCTGTGGCGAGACGGGCGCGGCCAGCGCGGCGAATCGAGAAGAGCTTCATGCTCGTGCCTTTCTGCTCTTGCGAGCGGTGCGGGAGCGGGTCCCGTCGTAGCGCGCCGATTATCCCGGAGCGCGCGGCCCGCGGGCGATGGAAATCACGCGTCGTGCGTTCGGCGGGTCGATTCGTAACCGGTATGTCAGGGCGAAGGGGACGGCTCGAGCGTCAGCGGCGGGCCCACGTGACGAGAGCGAACAGGATCCCGCCGACGTAAAGCGCGCCGAAGATCTCCTTGTTGTAGCGGGCCACCCACTCCGGCAGGTAGATGTCGAAGTTGGGGCGCCGTTCTTCCGTGTAGCGCGCAGCGAGCGGGGTCAGTGGGCAGCGCATTCGGTTGAGGAAGAGCACGACGACTTCGGCCGTCACGATCGCGATCGCAGCCAGCGCCCAGTCCAGGCGGCCCGCAGCCGAGAAGGCGTAGATGCCGGCAATGCAAGCCACCAGGAAGGCCCACACCAGCGTGTGCAGCAGCTTGATCAGGGTGAGCATCGTGGTCGACGGGTCGCGGCGCGTCAGCCGATCGTCGCCCGGGCGTACTCACGGCCCGGTCGTCGGACGGCGGGCCGGGGAACGGTCGCCGTTTCCGGGCTCACGACTTCAGCTCCACCGCGATCTCGCGCTGTCCGAATCGTCCCGCATCGCGAGTTACCGCGCCTCGTGCGCCATGGCCGCCCGGTGCACCACCGTGTCCGTGTACTGTTCGAACGAGACGGCCTGGCCGTCCTGGAACTTCCAGACGTGGGCGAAGGGAACTTTCAGCCGCTTCCCCGTGGCCTTGAAGACGCCGCCGTACTCGCCGAGGGCGACGACCGCGTCGCCGCTCGAGACGAACTCGTGCGGCGTGGCGGAGAACCCGTCCCACTCGCTGCCAAGCTTCATGAAGACGTTTTCCACGACCTGCTGGGGACCGACGTAGACCCCGCCGTACGGTCCGCCGGCCGCCTCGGTCCACCGGATCCCCGGCGAGAGGACCGACAGCACCGTCCCGATGTCCCCGGCCGCGAACGCGGCGTAGGCCTTCCTCGCGATCTGCTCGTTCTGGGTCATCGCCCCGGCTCTCCTGGCGGGCCGGCTGGCACCCCGGCGGCCCCGCGCAGGGGAGTCTAACCGACTTTGGATGCAAGGTTTGCCGGCCTGCGGGAGGCCCGCCGGCCGGCCCGGACCGCTGGCAGCCGCCGGCATCCACCCGCCGCCGCCCGTCCGGCCCGCCCGGCCCCTGGCCGGGGCTTGACATACTGTGTTTCACACAGTACTATGTGCCGCATGGGTGAACCGGAAACGTACGCCACGCTGGAACACGAGCTGCGGCGCGGGGTGGTGGTCCTGGCCACCCTCTCGCAGCTGCGGACCCCGCGCTACGGCTACGAGCTGCGGCAGGCGCTCGCGGAACGCGGGCTGCCGATCGAGGAAGGCACGCTCTACCCGCTGCTGCGCCGGCTGGAAGCGCAGGGCCTGCTCCAGAGCGAGTGGCGGATCGAAGAGGGGCCGCCGCGACGCTACTACGCCCTCAATGCCGGCGGCCGGACGCTGCTGGGGAAGCTCACCGAGTCGTGGCAGGGCCTGAACGACGCGATGGCCCGCCTGCTGGGAGGAGTCTGAAGATGACCGCGAACGACCTGATCGAAGCCTACGTCGCCGACGTCGCCCGCCGCCTGCCGCGCACCCAGCGCAACGACGTGGCGTTCGAGCTGCGCGCGCTGCTGCGCGAGGAACTGCAGGCCCGGGCCGAGGCTGCGGGGCGCGACGCCGACCCGGCGCTGGCCACCGAGCTGCTGCGCGGCTTCGGCCGCCCGGCGGAGGTCGCCGCGCGCTACCGCCCGCCGGTGACGATCGTCGATCCCGCCGACGGCCGCGCCTTCCTGCGCGCCACCGTCATCGGCCTGGCGATCATCTGGAGCCTGGGCCTGCTGGCGGTCCTGCAGAAGCCGATCGGCTCCGGACTCGACCTGCTGCATCCGCTCAGTGAGTGGTGGCTCGGCACGGTGATCCCGTCGCTGTGGTGGCCCGGCCTGCTCGTCGTGGGCTTCGGCCTGGCTGCGTGGTCCCGCCGCCGCCGGCCGGAGAAGGCGGAGTGGTCGCCGCGCGCGGAGGACCGCGCCGAGGCCAGCCGCGCCGCGCTCGTGCTGGCGCTCGCCGGCATCGTCTGCGGGGTCCTGGTTCTGCTCGATCCGCGCTGGTTCCTGGACCTGCTGCTCGGCGGGCGTGTCCCACCGGCGGTGATGGAGGCTTTCGAGTACACCGAGGCCTTCCGGAGCCGGCAGGCTCCGTGGCTGCTGGGGCTGATCTTGCTGAACGTCCCGCTGCTGATCGTCGTGATCGCGCACGGCCGCTGGACGGTTCCCCTGCGGCGCGCCTACACCGTGCTGAGCCTGGCCACCTGCGCCGTGCTGGCCTGGGTCGTGCTGGACGGCCCGATGTACGCGGCGCCTGCCACCGACCGGACGGCGAAGGGGGTGCTCGCCGTCCTCGTGGTGCTATCCCTGGGCGAGATCGTGCGCCAGTGGTTCCGGAGAGTTCGGCCGTCGCCGGAGGGACCGGTCCGCGCGGCGCGGTGAGGGGGGCGCTGCGCTAGGGGGCCTCCTGAAGGGCTCAGCGGCGTGGGCGGCGGCGCCGGCCCTCACGAACCGCCGTGCGCCGCCTTCCACTCCATCGCGCGGCGCACGCGGCGCTCGACCGACGGGTGATCGTAGAAGAGGAACTCCTCCAGCGCGCCCGGCCGCGGGTAGCGGTACTCGGCCGTCTTCACCAGCGCCGAGGCCAGCGCGTCGGGCAGGTTGACGGTCTCGAGCGAGTAGCGGTCGGACTCGACTTCGCCCACCCGGATCAGCGCGTTGAAGGCCGGCTGCGCGAGCAGGCCCAGCAGCGCCACGATGAACAGCAGCACCGGCAGGCCCGTCGGGTCGGACAGCGCAGCCCGGCTGCCGAAAGCCCGCGCGAAGCGCGGGAACAGCCGGTCGGCGAGCCAGAAAAACACGAGCGCGAGCGCCGCGATCGCGAACACCAGCCGCCAGACGTGGCCCAGCACGTAGTGCCCGATCTCGTGCCCGGTCACGGCCCTCACCTCGTCCAGCGACGCCCCCTTGAGCGCGACGTCCGAGATCGCGATCCGCGCCGTCGAGCCGAGCCCCGCGACGTTGGCCGTGAAGTTGTTCGACTGGCGCGAGCCGTCGTAGACGAAGATCCGCTCCTCCGGGACGCCGGCCTGCCGCGCCATGACGACCAGCGCGTCGCGCACCTCGCCCGGCGGCACGGGCTGGTAGTCGTTGAAGAGCGGCTCGATCAGGATCGGCGCCACCAGCAGCAGCGCGGACGTGGCCAGCGCGGCGAGCCCGGCGGACCACAGCCACCAGCGCCGGCCGGTGCGGCGGATCAGCGCGTAGACCCCCGTCATGAACAGCGCGCCCAGGACCGTCGAGACCGCGAGGCCGATCCCACCCTGCGCCAGGAAGTCGCCGAGCGGCTGGCTGGTGCGGCCGTACGCGCGCTCGCGCCACCACTCCTCGTAGGCGGACCAGGGGAGCGTGAGTAGCGCCGAGACCAGGAAGAAGGTGGCCGCCAACGCGAAGGCGCGCACGTTCGGCCCGCGGCGCGAGAGCCTGGCCGCGACGCGGTCGAGGATCCCCCAGCGCACGACCAGCCAGGTCACCACGCCGGTCACGACCAGGCCCCACAGCAGCAGCCAGTGGTTGCCGGCGGTGTAGGCGGCCGCCTTGGCGAGGGCGTCCGCGCCGAGGGAGTCGATGTGGGCGCGCGTGGCGGCTTCGGGGTCGAAGGTCATGGGCGGGCCTCCTGGGAACTCGATTGCGGTGCGGCCTCGGCAGCGGAAGACGCGGCCCGGTCCACGACGACGGCGGCCAGGACCCCGAGCGCGCACATGAGGAAGTCGAGGGGATCGAGGCTGCGCCCGAGCGCCGCGACGACCTGCGTGGCGGCCTCGGGGACGCGCGGGTCGCGGTGCGCTGCGTACGCCCCGGCGCGGACGACGATCAGGACGAGCACCCCGACGATGCCCGTCGGCGCCAGCAGCTCTCTCATGGTCGTCTCCGATCGGCACCGGGGCACCGGGCTCCCGGGCGGAATCGCCCGCTCCCCGGCGATTGCAGCGGTGGCGAAGCCGCCGCAGCGCCGGCGTCGTTCTACGACGGAGCCTCTTAGGCAGTCAATGCTTACCGAGTGTCGTTCGCGGGTTCCTGCCAACCACTCGTTCAGCTCGAGCTCCGCGGGATCTCCGAGAACAAGTGCGGCTCGTGCTCGCCGGCCCGCGCCCGGCCTCGCAGGGGCCCCAAGCGTTTCCCTCGGCCCGGCGCCGTTGCCCGCGCCGTCGCGCGGGGTGTACCTTCGGTTCGCTCTGCGCCCCGCGCACTCGGCGGCTCGCGTCGCGCTCGGACCGGGGGGCCGGCAGATCGCTCGTTCGCCCTCCGCCCGCCGATCCGCGGGGACGGGGAGGGCGAAGATGCGTGACTCCACGGCGCTCCCGATCCTCGCACTGCTCCTGCTGGCGTTCCTTGCCGTCCCCACTCCCGCCCGCGCCGACACCATCTCGCTGACGCTGCTCCCGCCCGAGGTCTGCACCTGCGGCTGGGTCAGCGTCAACGGTGTGGTCTTCAGCGACCGCACGGTGTGGGACCTGGTCTGGGACTGGGGCGACGGGACGACCAGCGTCAGCTGGTTCCCCGCGTCGCACCGTTACGCCGTCGACGGCAGCTACACGATCACTGTGACCGCGATCGGCTGCACCAGCGAGGTCGAAGTGACCCAGGTCGCGGTCTCCGGCACCGAGGACCCCGGCTGCCCCAGCGACGACGCGCCCCCCTGCCACGCGGCGCGCCCCTGCCGCTACCTCTTCCCCTACAACATGCACCTGGTCGACGGCGCCACCGGCCCGGAGCCGCTGCATGTGCGCGATGCCGCCGGCGCACCGACCGCGGAGGCGCTCTCCTTCGACCCCGGCGACCCCTCGCTGGTCTCGATCGCCGACGACGGCGTCGTCAGCGCGCTGCGCACCGAGAACTACAACGAGATCGGCGCCTGGGCCTCGGCCACACTCGTCGACGAGGGGCGGCCGGCGGCCAACACCAGCGTCATGCGCGTGCTGCCGCAGGCCTACGCGGTCCCGTTCGCCGAGGCGGTCGCGGGCGACACGGTCCTCTGGTACCCGCTGTCGCTGGCGGGAGAGAACCTGGGCGCGCTGGTCGCGCAGCACGAGATCCCGACCGTCAACGGCTACGCGCACGCGGTCCAGTCGAGCCTGTTCGCGCTGAGGCCGAACGGCGGCTGCCGCCAGATCTTCGAGGTCGACTTCGGCGTCACCGAGGAAGGCCGCGTCTGCGGGATCTCCGGCAACCCGATCCGGCTGGGCTGGAACATCGAGGGGAACGCCTGGCAGAACTGCTTCCTGGTCCCGTTCCTGGCGCCCCGCAGCCCGCAGTGGTTCGTGTTCCACCACGAGCTGGGACACAACGCCTCGTGGAGCTCGTCGCTCTTCGCGCGGCTGCTCGGGACCTGGGTCTACTCGGAGGGGATGGCCTCCGCGCTGGCGCTGGCCGACCTGCGGCGGATCCTCGACGACCCGCTCGACTACCCGCTGGGCGCCACCGCCACCGGCTCGCTGACCGACACCTGGAACCGCGACCCTTCGAACTTCCGCGATCGCTTCGCCACCTGGCTGGCGGCCGGGGCGGACTTCTCGCAGCTCGATCCCGACATCGTCGACGGGCTGTGGCTGCACCACGCGGGCTCCGACCTCTTCGGCTTCGCCGCGCGCTTCTTCGCCCCGCTGGAGCCGGTCCAGGTCGCGTCGCTGGGCCCGGTGCTCTGCGGGATCGAGAACGACGACGACCGGCACACCGTGTTCGCGGCGCTGGTCAGCGCGGCGGCCGGGGAGGATCTCTCCGCGACCTTCCGCGACAGCTACCACTACCCGCTCGACCAGGCGCTGTTCGACCTGGCCTACCCGGCGCTGGCCGGGATCCTCGATGACACCGGCGCGGGGTGCGTGCCCGACGGCGGGACCTGGCCGGCGCGGCCGCTGACGGTCGAACGCGCGACGCGCGGGCAGGTGACGCTGCGCTGGGCGCCGTCGTGCCGCGCAGGCGACACGGACTACGCGGTGTACGAGGGGGAGCTGGGGGAGTTTGGCGAGCGGCTGCCGATGACCTGCTCGACGGGCGGGGCGACCGAGTTCACCGGGCTCGCGGCCGAGGCGGGCGCGTACTACCTGGTCGCGCCGCTGCGCGGCGGGT
>CAYZDB010000039.1:0-14590 GCA_964476985.1 uncultured Acidobacteriota bacterium
GGCTGGCGCGCGCCCGGGAGGCCACCGTGAAGCGGCTGCGCGACGAGGCCCGGGCGCTGGCGCGGCGCGACCTGGAGCTGGAGCCGGAGGGCGCGGTGGGCTCTCCGCCTGCGCACGGCCCGGTGGGCGTCGCTGCTCCGTTCGCGGCAAGCGATCCGGCGCTCGCTGTCGCGTCACCGTCCGCGCCCCGCCACGCGCCGCCGCTCCCGCTCCCCGACGCGGCCTGGGCCGCCGCGCTGCGCCGCGCCCCCGGTCTCGTCCGCCGCCGCGTGCTCCAGGCCGGACTGCTCGCGCTGGATCCCGGCCCGGATGTTTTCCTACGGCTCCGCCTCCCGGAGGCGCTCGCCGACGACCTGCTGGCCGCGGTCGAGGCCGCACGGCGCGGCCTGACCGCGCTGGCCGACAGCGTTCCTTGGACGCGCGACTGGCCGGACGGACCGGCCCTCCCCTCCGTCCTCGCGGCCCGGACGTTTTCCGTTCGCGGGCGGCGCGTCCCGGCCTGGGTCGGGCTGCTCGCGCTGCTGGAGGAAGCCGCCTGCGCCTGGGACGACCCGCGCGACGGCGCCCGGCGGCCGGGCGATCCGATCTACCGCCGCGACGGCTACCGCTGCGCCGCGCCCGGCTGCACCGCCCGCGCCGCGATCGAGGACCACCACGTCGTCTTCCGCTCGCGCGGCGGCAGCGACGCCCCCGACAACCGCGTCGCGCTCTGCGCCGCCCACCACGCCGCGCTCCACGAGCACGGCACGCTCGCCGTCGCAGGCTCGGCCCCGCTGGATCTCACCTGGACCGCCGGCGCGCCGCCCGCGGCCGTGCGCTACCGCTGCGAGCGGCGGCTGTGACGCGCTACCGCGCCGCCAGCTCCCGCCCCGCGCTCTTGTCGCGGTACATCGCCTTGTCGGCGCGGTGGATCAGCTCCTCGAGGCTGCTCCCGTCGTCGGGGAAGGCCGCCGCGCCGACGCTGATCCCGACCTGCACGACGGTCCCGTCCGGCAGCTCGTAGCCGGTCGTGCGGACCCGCTCCTTGAGGCGCGACAGGACCGCCTCGGCCTCCTCGACGGTCGTCTCCGGCAGCAGCGCCACGAACTCGTCGCCGGCGTAGCGGCAGACGGTGTCGCCCGTGCGGAGCGCCTCGCACAGGATCCCGGCCAGCCGGCGGAGCACCAGGTCGCCGGCCTGGTGGCCGTGCCGGTCGTTGACGGTCTTGAAGCCGTCGAGGTCCATCACGGCGACGGTCAGCGGGGCGGCGGCGCGGATCGCGCGCGCCAGCTCCTGCTCGAGGCGCAGGTAGAGGAACCGGCTGTTGGGGATGCCGGTCAGCGGGTCGGTCAGCGACGAGCGCTGGATCGCCTCGTAGCGCAGCGCGTTGCGCAGCGCCCGCGCCAGCTGGGCCCCGGCCGCCTCGAGCACCCGGCGGTGGTCGTCGGTGAAGGCGGCCGGCTCGTCAGCGTAGAGCGCCAGCAGCCCGATCCGCCCGACGTCGTCCCCCAGCGGCACCAGCGCCGCCGCGCGCGGCAGCGCCCCCGTGTCGTCCTCGGCCGACGGCTGGCCGAGGTCGGTGCGCGGGTCTTCGTTGACGACGGTGACGCCGTGCCGGAAGGCCCAGCCGATGTGTCCCTCGCCCGGCGCGAAGCTGCGGCGCACGAGCAACGGCGCGAGCGGGCCGTGGGCCGCGCGCGCGGCCAGCTCGCCGTCGGCCTCCAGGAAGATCGCCGCGGAGCGGACCGGCATCATGCGGCCGAGGTGCTCGACCACCTGCGGCAGCATCTCGGAGAGGTCGAGCGACTGCCCCAGGCGGCGGGCCAGGTCGTAGAGCACGGTGACCTCGCTGCGCGCGGCGCCGATGTCGTCGAGCGCCTCGTGCACCTCGATCTGTGCCGCGCGCCGCGCCTCGTCGTCCTCGACCGTGCCCAGGATCTCGTCCGCGGCGCGGCAGAACAGGTCGGCCAGCCGCGGGTCGAGCACGCTCCCGGCCAGCCGCGCCACGTGGTCGACCTGCTCGGTCCGCGACGGGGCGTGTCCCAGCGCGCGCCGCAGCCGCTCGAGCTGGTCGCCGACGGCGATCACGCGGGCGCCGAGCGGGATCTCCTCGCCCGCCAGCCCGTCGGGGTAGCCCTTCCCGTCCCAGCGCTCGTGGTGGTGCCGCACCAGCGGGGCGAGCGGCCGCGGCAGCGTCACCTCGCGCAGGATCGCGGCCCCCAGCTCGGCGTGGTGCCGGAACTTCTCCTGCTCCAGGCCCTGCTCGGGCAGGTCCTCGCGCAGCAGGTGGTCGGGCAGCCCGAGCTGCCCGATGTCGTGCAGCAGCGCCGCGGCGTGCAGCGTCTCCAGCCAGGCCTGGTCGAGCGTCTCGCCCGGTGCCACTGCGCCGGGCCGCGCCACCAGCCGGCGGCCCAGCTCGACGCTGGTCACGGCGACCCGCCGCGCGTGCCCGCGCCGCCGGGCGTCGCGGGCGTCGATCGCGCGGGCAAAGGTCTCGGTCATCTGCTGGTGCAGCCGCACCAGCTGCTCGAGCTGCCCCTTGCGGGCCCGCAGCCGCTCGACCCCGGCCCCGGCCACCAGCAGCGCGACGAGCGCCGGGAGGGCCGCCGGGACCAGCTCCGGCCAGGTCGAGCCCGCCAGCAGGCAGAGGACCGGCGCCCCCGCGGCCGCGGCGACCAGCGGCACGAGGTAGGGCAGGGTCCGGCGCCGGGCGGGCGCAGCGTGCAAAGGCACCTCCGTCCCTTCCCGATACAAGTCGCGCGCCAAACCAGGCGAACCGGGGCGCATCGTCCCGGACGGGGGAGTGGTCTCCCGGGGCCGATATCTGGAACCGGCCCACCGCGGCGCCTGACCGGATTCGGGACGATATGGCCGGGCCCCCCTCCGGAACCCATATTCGGCCGGGGAATCGAGAGGGCGGGTCGGGGATGGGTTCGCAGAAGCTGGCCGGCGTCGCCGGGATCGGTCCCGCGGCGCTGGAACGGGCCGCGCGCGCGGTGGCCGGGCGCCTGGGGGTGCCCTGCCTCGAGGCGATCGCCCCGGGCGCGCTGGTCCTGGTCGACGTCGACGCGGGCGGGCCGGGAAACGGCCCGGCGACGCTGCGCGCCGCGCTCGACGCCGGCGCCGCGGCGGCGCTCGGGATCGCGCCGACGACCCTCGCCGACGCGCGGGTCGCCTTCTTCCACGCCGGCGCGGCCGACGTGGCGTCCCCCTCCGAGAGCGACGAGGAGCTGACGATCCGGGCCGGCCGCGCGCTGGCCGGCGGGCGCGCCGCCTCGCGCCGCGCCGACGAGATCGGCGAGAGGGTCCTGTTCCAGGCGGTGCTCGACGCGCTGCCGGTCTCGCTGCACGCGATCGACCGCGACGCGCGCGTCGTGGTCTGGAATCGCGGCCGCGAGGACGGGCCGCTGGGCCGGCCGCGCGGCGAGGTCCTGGGCCACAGCCTCTACTCCGTCACCGGCGACGACGACACGCTGCGCCGCGAGTACGAGGCGATCTTCCGCGACGGCCGCGCCCGCGTCTACGAGGTCGAGGGGCAGTCGCCGCCCCGCACCTACCGCGTCGAGCGGTTGCCGATGCGGCTCGGCAGCGGCGGCGGCGTGACGCACGTCATCACCTTCGCCCAGGACGTCACCGAGCAGCGCGCGATGGAGCGCTCGATCGCGCAGACCGAGAAGCTGGCCGCCGCCGGCCGCCTGGCGGCCGGCGTGGCGCACGAGATCCGCAACCCCCTGGCCACGATCGCCGGCTGCGCCGAGGCGCTGCGCGCGCGACTGTCCGGCCCGCTCGACGCGACCGACCGCGAGGAGGTCCGCGCCGACGCCGAGGTGATCGAGCAGGAGGCCTACCGCTGCGCGGGGATCCTCGAGGGGCTGCTCGACTTCTCGCGCGTGAAGGGGGCCAGCGCGCGCCGGCCCTGCGACCTCGAGTCGATCGCCCGCCGCGCGCTCTTCGTGCTGCGCCACAACCCGCGGGTCGCCAAGCTCGCGATCGCGGTCGAGGCCGAGCCCGACCTGCCGCAGGTCCAGGCCGACGAGGACCAGCTGGTGCAGGTCCTGCTCGCGCTGGTCCTCAACGCCGCCGACGCGGCCTCGGCCGGCGGCACGATCACGCTGCGCGTCGGCCGCGGCCGCGAGGCCGACGGCACCGGGCCGGACGAACTGGTCGCCTCCGTCGAGGACGACGGACCCGGCGTCCCCCCCGAGATCCGCGAGCGGATCTTCGAGCCGTTCTTCACCACCAAGCCACCCGGGCAGGGGACCGGGCTCGGCCTGTCCGTCGCCTACGGCCTCGTGCGCTCCCACGGCGGCCGCCTCGTGCTCCAGCCGGGGCGGGCCGCGGGGGCGCGCTTCGACGTCGTCCTGCCGGCTGCCCGCCCGGAGGTCACCGCCCGATGAATCCCGAAGAGACGCTTCCCGAGACCCTTCCGGACGGCCCGCCGATCCGGGTCCTGCTGGCCGACGACGAGGAGCCGCTGCGGCGGATCCTGTCGCGCGAGCTGGTCCGCAAGGGCCACCACGTCACCCCGGCCGAGGACGGCCGGCGCGCGATGGCGCTGCTCGCCGAGGAGGAGTTCGACGTCGCGATCCTCGACGTCCGGATGCCCGGAATGGACGGCCTGTCGGTGCTGCGCTCGCTGGGCGAGGAGGTCTGCCCGCCCCAGGTGATCCTCCTGACCGGCAACGCGACGGTCGAGGCCGCCGTCGAGGCGATGAAGCTGGGGGCCTACGACTTCGTCACCAAGCCCTGCCGGATCGACCAGCTCGACGCGCTGATCCGCGGCGCGGCGCGCAAGCGCGAGCTGGCGCGCGAGAACGACCGGCTGAAGCGGCGCGAGGAGCACCGCGACCCCTCGCCGCTGGCCCACGGCTGGAACTCGCGCGCGATGGTCCCGGTCCTGCGACTGATCGACCGGCTCGCGCCGTCGGACCTGCCCGTGCTGATCCTGGGGCCGTCCGGCGTCGGCAAGGAGCTGGTCGCGCGCGAGATCCACCGCCGGAGCCGCCGCACGCACGGGCCGTTCGTCGACCTCAACTGCGCCGCGATCCCCGACACGCTGCTGGAGAGCGAGCTGTTCGGCCACGAGAAGGGGTCGTTCACCGGCGCCGCCACCAGCCGCGCGGGACTGATGGAAGCCGCCGACGGCGGCACGCTGTTCATGGACGAGGTCGGCGAGCTGACGCCGGGGCTGCAGGTCAAACTGCTGCGCGTGCTCGAGACGATGAGCTTCTTCCGCGTCGGCGGGCGCAAGAAGGTGCAGGTCGACGTCCGGCTGGTCGCCGCGACCAACCGCGACCTGTCGACCGAGGCCCAGACCGGCCGGTTCCGCCCCGATCTCTACTACCGGATCAACGCCGGCACGATCCCGGTCCCGCCGCTGGCCGAGCGGGTCGAGGAGATCCAGCCGCTGGCGGCCGCGTTCCTGCGCGCGATCGACCCGCGGCTCGCGCTGGGCCCGGCGGTGCTGGAGGCGCTCAGCGTCTACCCCTGGCCGGGCAACGTGCGCGAGCTGCGCAACGTGATCGAGCGCGCGGCGCTGCTGGCCCGCGACGGGATCATCCGGCTCGAGGACCTGCCGCGCGAGATCGTCGCGCCGCCGGCGCGGCCGTTCGCCGTGGCGCGCGACGCGGGCTGGGGCGGCGTCTCGCCCTACGGGGCGTCGCCCTATGGGACGTCGCCTTACGGGACGTCGCCCGTGCCGCCGCCGATGCACGACTCCGGCGCGCACGCCGCAGCGCACGCCGGCTCGCTGGTCGATCTCGAGCGCCAGCGGATCCTCGAGGTGCTGGAGAGCACGCGCTGGCACCGCGGGCGCGCGGCCGACATCCTGGGGATCTCGGTCCGCACGCTGTACCGCAAGATCAAGGCCTTCGGGCTCGACCGCGAGGGGGTGCCCCTGGGCTGACGGGACCCGGGGGGGCTGCTAGAATCGCCGCTCCTCCCCGGCACCCGCCAGGCACCCCCCAAGGAGCCCCCATGGACACCGCGTCGCGCAAGATCGTCCTCGAGGCCGTCAAGACCGCGATCATCACCGAACTGCGTGGCTACGAGGTCTACAAGGCCGCCGCCGAGCGCGCCACCGACCCGGCCGCGAAAGAGATGTTCCGGTCGCTGGCCGAGGACGAGAAGCACCACAAGGACTTCCTCGAGACCAACTTCCGCTCGCTGTGGGAAAAGGGCGAGTGGGCGATGCCGGCGACGCCGGAGAACCTCTCGCCGCTGGACCACTCCGAGATCCTGACGCCGTCGTTCCTGCAGCGCGTCAAGGGCGGCGACTTCGAGATGGCCGTCGTCGCGGCCGGCGCGGAACTCGAGCGCTCGGCGATCCACTTCTACAAGGACGCCGCGACCCGCTGCCCCGACGAGGAGTCGGCGAAGGTCTTCCGTTTCCTCGCGGAGTGGGAGGCCGGGCACCTCGAGACGCTGGTCGACCTCGAGCGCCAGATGCGCGACTCGTGGTTCGCGGAGCAGGGATTCAGCCCGTTCTAGGCCGGGCTGCCGCGATGGGCGAGGCCGGCGCCAAGGACAAGCTGTTCCTCTTCGACGGGACCTACGCCGTCTTTCGCGCCTTCTTCGCGATCCAGGGGCTGCGCGCCGCCGACGGCACGCCGACCGGCGGCGTCTTCGGCTTCGTCAACACCGTCCGCAAGACGCTGCGCGAGAACCAGCCGCTGCACTTCGGCGTCGCCTTCGACGTCGAGGGGCCGACCCACCGCGACGAGATCTTCGAGGACTACAAGGCCAACCGGCCCGAGCCGCCCGACGACCTGGTCCCGCAGTTCGGGCTGGCGATGGAGGCGGCGACCGCCCTGGGGTGGCCGGTCCTGACCGCCCCCGGCTTCGAGGCCGACGACGTGCTGGCGACGCTGGCGCGCGAGGCCAAGGCCCGCGGGCTGGACGTCGTGCTCGTCACCGCCGACAAGGACCTCTACCAGCTCGTCGACGAGGACGTGGTGGTCCTCAACCCGGCGAAGGACGACCGGATCCTCGACGCCGCCGGGGTGCTGGAGGTCTTCGGCGCGCGGCCCGACCAGGTCGTGGACGTGCTGTCGCTGATGGGCGACGCCACGGACAACGTCCCGGGCGTCCCGGGCGTCGGCGAGAAGACCGCCAAGGCGATGATCGGTCGCTACGACACGCTCGACGCGGCGCTCGAGCGGGCGCGGCTGTTCCGCGCGGCGTGGCAGGCGAAGGACGCGGCGCTCCAGGCGCTGGAGGCCGGGGCGCCCGAGGACCCGCAGGCCGCCGCGGCGCTGGCCGCGGCGCTGGCCGCCCTGGCGCCCGCAGCGCGCGAGCTGGCCGCGCTCGAGGCGCGGCTCGGCGGAGAGGAATCCGGCGAACTGGTCGCGCGCTTCTCCGGCGCCGCGGCGCTCACGCCGGCAACCCCCGCGCGTGCCCAGAAGAAAGCCCTGAAGGAGCTGGAGAGCAGGACCCAGCCGAAGGTCTGGCTCTCGCTCGCCGACCACGAGGACGCCGCGCGCTTCTCCAAGCAGCTGGTCACGGTCCGCGACGACGCGCCGGTCGGGCTGGACCTCGACCGGATGCGCGCCGGCCACGAGGACCGCGCGGCCGCGGCGGCGCTCTTCCGCCGGCTCGGTTTCCGGACGCTGCAGCGCGAGTTCGAATCGACGGGCGAGCCGGCGCCGGAGCCGTCCGCCGTCGCGCCTCCGGCGCCCGCCGCGGCGGCACCCCCGGCCCCGCCGTCCGCGCCCGGGCTCTTCGACGCGCCGGCTGTCCCCGCGCCCGCGGCCGACCCGGGCCCCGCGCCGCTCGGCGCGTCGCTCGGCGTCACGGTCCTCGATGACCTCGCGGCCCTGAAGACGCTCGCGAAAACGCTCGCCGCCGCGCGCCCGCTGGCGGTCGACACCGAGACCGACTCGATCGTCGCGCGCGCCTCGCACCTGGTCGGCGTCTCGCTGGCCTGGAGCGACGCCGGCGGCGCCTACCTCCCCGTCGGCCACAAGACCGGCGAGCCGCAGCCCGCCTGGGACGAAGCCCGTCCGCTGCTGGCCCGCGTCCTCGAGGACCCGAAGGTCCCCAAGGCCGGCCAGAACCTCAAGTACGACCGCGCCGCGCTGCGCGCCGCCGGCGTCGTCGTGCAGGGGATCGCCTTCGACACGCTGATCGCGGCCCAGCTGCTCGACCCCGGCCGCACCACGAGCCACCGCCTGGACGATCTCGCGACCCGCTACCTGGGCGTCGGGATGATCCCGTACAGCGCGGTCTCGCGGAGCGGCGGCGCCGAGAAGACGCTCGACCAGGTCGCCGTCGCCGCCGTGGCCCGCTACGCGGTCGAGGACGCGGTCGTCGCGCTGCGGCTGGTCGCACCGCTCCGCGCGAGGCTCGAGGAGGAGGGGCTGCTCCCGCTCTTCGAGGAGATCGAGCTGCCGCTCGTCGCGATCCTGGAGGAGATGGAGCACCACGGCGTCCGGATCGACGTCGACCGGCTGGCCGCGATGGGCCGCGAGATCGACGCCGAGATGGCGCGTCTCGAGGGCGAGATCTTCGAGCTGGCCGGCCACCCGTTCAACGTCAGCTCGCCGCCGCAGCTCCGCACCGTGCTGTTCGACGAGCTGAAGCTCCAGCCGACCGGCCGCAGGACCAGCAAGACCAAGGCCCACTCGACCAGCCAGGAGGACCTGGAGGCGCTGGCCGAGGAGCACCCGCTGCCGGCCAAGGTCCTCGACTACCGCGAGCTGGCGAAGCTCAAGGGGACCTACGTCGACGCGCTGCCGAAGCTGGTCGACCCGCGGGACGGCCGGGTCCACACCCAGTTCCACCAGCTCGGGGCCGCCACCGGGCGGCTGTCGTCCTCCGATCCGAACCTCCAGAACATCCCGATCCGCACGCCGATCGGCAAGCGGATCCGCGAGGCCTTCGTCCCCGAGCCCGGCTCGATCTTCATCTCCGCCGACTACTCGCAGATGGAGCTGCGCATCCTGGCCCACCTCTCGGGCGACCCCGCCCTGATCGAGGCCTTCCGCCGCGACCTGGACATCCACCGCTACACCGCCGCGCTGGTCTCGGGCGTGCCGCTCGAGGCGGTCACCGCCGAGATGCGCTCGCGGGCCAAGGCGGTGAACTTCGGGATCATCTACGGGATGTCCGAGTTCCGCCTGGCGCGCGAGCAGGGGATCTCGCGCGACGACGCGCGCGAGTTCATCGCGGCCTACTTCGCGCGCTACGCGAAGGTGAAGGGCTACCTCGACTCGGTGATGGCCGAGGTCCAGCGGACCGGCCAGGTCCGGACCCTCTTCGGGAGGATCCGGCGCTTTCCCGAGCTGGCCGACTCGACGGGGCAGGGGATGCGCGTGCCCCGCGCCCAGCGCGACGCGTTGCTGCGCCAGGCGGTCAACGCCCCGATCCAGGGGACGGCGGCCGACATCGTGAAGAAGGCGATGGCCGGCGTCACCGCCGGGCTGGCCGCCGGACGGCTGCAGGCCCGGCTGCTGCTGCAGGTCCACGACGAACTGCTGCTCGAGTGCCCCGCGGCCGAGGCCGAGGCGACCGTCGCCGCCGTGCGCGAGGCGATGGAAGGGGCCGTCCGGCTGGCGGTCCCGATGAAGGTCGACGCCCGCACCGGCGAAAACTGGGCGGCCGCCCACTGAAAGCCTTATATTCCGGACCGGTGGGGACGGTAAGGTAGGTCGCGTGGTGAACCTCTTGCGATCGGAAGGACCGGTCCGCGTGCTCGTCGTCGACGACGACGAGGACGTCCGCGAGGTCCTGCGGCAGGAGTTCGAGCGACGCGGCATCGCGGCGGAGGTTGCGGCGGGCGCCGCCGAGGCCCGCGGCCTGTTCGGCACGGGCGGGCGCTTCCACCTCGTGCTGTGCGACATCGACATGCCGGGGGAGCGCGGGACCGAGCTGCTGGCCTGGCTCAAGGCGACCGACCCCGACGTCGCGGTCGTGATGGTCACCGGGATCAGCGACGCCCCGACCGCCGTCGGCGCGATGCTCAACGGCGCCTCGGACTACGTCTGCAAGCCGTTCTCGCTGGCCGAGGTCCGGGCCCGCACCGACCAGGCGCTGGACAAGCGCCGTCTGGTCCTGGAGAACCGCGCCTACCAGACCAACCTCGAGCGGCTGGTGGAAGAGCGCACGCACGAGGTCCTGGCCGCGATGGCCGAGATCCGCTCGCTCTCCGACGACCTGCGCGCGGCCTACGACGCGACCCTGGCCGCGATGCTCTCGGCGCTCGACAAGCGCGACAACGAGACCCAGGGGCACTCGCTGCGCGTCGTCGCCTACACCGAGCGGCTGGCCCGGGAGCTGGGGATCGGCGAGCCCGAGCTGACCGCGATCCGCCGCGGCGCGCTGCTCCACGACGTCGGCAAGATCGGCGTCCCCGACGCGATCCTGCGCAAGCCCGGCAAGCTCGACCGCGACGAGTGGCTGGTGATGAAGAAGCACGCCGAGCTGGGCTACGAGATGCTGCGCGACATCCGCTTCCTGCGCGACGCCGCGCTGATCGTCCTGACCCACCAGGAGCGCTTCGACGGGACCGGCTACCCGCGCGGCCTGAAGGGCGAGGAGATCCCGATCGGGGCCCGGATCTTCGCCTGCGCCGACGCGCTCGACGCGATGACCTCCGACCGCCCCTACCGCAAGGCGCTCCCCTACGAGCGCGTGCGGCAGGAGCTGATCGACTTCGCCGGGACGCAGTTCGACCCGCTGGTGGTCGAGGGCTTCCTCCGGATTCCGCCCGCGGACTGGCGCCGGATCCGCGACGCGGCCGAGCGGCTCGACCTGGCGGGAACCGACTTCGGGAGCGGGATCCTGTAGCGGCGCCGGCCGGGGCTACCCCAGCAGCATCTTCGCGATCGTCTGCAGCTGCATGATGTGCGTGCCCTCGTAGATCTTCCCGATCTTGGCGTCGCGGTAGAGCTTCTCGACCGGGTAGTCCTTGACGAAGCCGTAGCCGCCGTAGAGCTCGATCGCCATCGAGGCCGAGCGCTCGGCGACCTCCGCCCCCAGCCACTTGCAGATCGCCGCCTCGCGCACGAACGGCAGCCCGGCCTCCTTGAGTGCGGCGGCGTTGAGCACGGCCAGCTTGGCCGCTTCCGTCTCGGCGTCCATCCGCGCCAGGGCCTGCTGCACGGCCTGGAACTCGGCGATCGCCTTGCCGAACTGCTTGCGCTCCTTGGTCCAGCCGATCGCGTGGGCCAGCGCCCCCTCGGCCAGCCCGACCATCTGCGCGCCGATCCCGATCCGCCCCTCGTTGAGCGTCTCGATCGCGGTCTTGTAGCCCTTGCCGACCTCGCCCAGCACCCGCTCCGGCCCGACCTTCACGTCGTCGAGGATGATCTCGACCGTCGACGAGGCGCGGATCCCGAGCTTGTCTTCCTTCTTGCCGACCTTGAAGCCGGGGTCGTCGCGCTCGACCAGGAAGCAGGTGATCCCCTTGTAGCCGGCCTCGGGGTTGACGGTCGCGAAGACCAGGTACAGCCCCGCCTCGTAGCCGTTGGTGATCCAGAGCTTGCTCCCGGAGAGCTTCCAGCCGTCCCCCTCGGCCGTCGCACGCGCGCGCAGCGAGAAGGCGTCGGAGCCCGACCCGGCCTCGGACAGCGCGTAGGCGCCGACGATCTCGCTCGCCAGCTTCGGCAGGTACTTCTTCTTCTGGGCCTCGGTCCCCCAGCGCCGGATCGCGTTGTTGACCAGCGTGTTCTGCACGTCGCAGACGACCGACACCGAGGGGTCGACCTTGGCCAGCTCGATGATCACCAGGATCGCGTCGGTGAAGCTCATCCCCGAGCCGCCGTACTCCTCGGGGATGTCGATCCCCATCAGCCCCATCTCGAAGAGCGTCTTCAGGATCGCCGGGTCGAGCTTCCCGACGGCGTCCATCTCGGCGACCTTCGGGCGGATCCCCTCTTCGGCAAAACGGCGCACCTCGGCGAGCATCTGCTGCTGGTCTTCGGTCGGGACGGTCAGCGGGCGGGGGCGGTCGGACATCGTCGGGATCTCCTCGGGGGTCACTTCGCGGCGCCGTCGTCGGCGCCCGGTTTCGGGGGCAGGGGGATGCCGTTCAGGATCATCGCCACGTCGCGGTCCAGGGTCGCGGTCGACGGGGTCTCGATCACCCGGCCGACCTCCTCGCCGTTGCGCCGGATCACGATCGTCGGGACGCGCTTCACGTCGGCCGCCTTGCCGCGGCCCTCCGGCTCGTCCTTCTTCCGGTCGACGCCGACCAGCGTCAGCGTCAGCGACGGGTTGCCGGCGGCCTTCAGCGCGGTGACGAGGTACGGGACCTGCTCGAAGCTGTCCGAGCACCAGCTGCCGAAGATCACCTCGATCTCGGCCGGCGCCGCGCCCTTCAGCAGCTCGATCACGTCGGGGTAGGGGACGTACTGCTCGGCCCGTTCCTGCCAGGCCGGCAGGACCGTACCGAAGTCGGCCAGCGGCAGGGTGCCGACGACCATCTCCTTGGGTTCCCACGACTTCGTCTCGCCGGCAGCGGCCGGGAGCGCGGCGGACAGCGCGATCGCGAGCAGGACCAGCAGGGCGGGCACGGCGAACCTCGGCGGAAGGAGCCCCTAGCCTACCAACCCCGCCCGGCCGGGACGAGGGGCGGGGGGCAGGGCGCCGGCGCCGCGGGTAGACTTCGCGGACAGGAGCCCCCATGACCCCCACCCGTCCCTGCCCGGACCGGCCCCTCGCGCGCCGTGCCGCCGCCGCTCTCCTGGCGGCCGGCCTGGCCGCCGCGCTGGCCCCCGCCGTCCCCTCCGCGCCGGCCTCGTCCTCGAAGAAGGCCCCGGTCGACCCCGCCGTCCGCGCCGTGCTCGAGCGGATGGAGCAGGCGCAGAGCCAGGTGACCTCGTTCAAGGCCAAGGTGACGGAGACCCGGCGGCTGGCCGTCCTCGAGAAGCCGGAGATCCTGCGCGGCGAGTTCTCCTTCGAGTCGCCGGGGAAGATGCGCTGGGACTACCGCGAGCCCGAGCAGCGGACCTACGTCCTGGCGGAGGGGCACGTCATCGGCTGGATCCCGTCCCAGAACCGCGTCGAGAAGATGGACGTCCAGCGCCGCGAGGCGCGCCTGCGGCGGATGTTCGCGATCGGCCAGGGCGCGGACGCACTGCTCAAGGACTTCACGGTGACCCTCGCCCCGCAGTCCACCGTGCCGCAGGCGGACGAGCTGGTGCTGGTCCCCGGATCGCGCCGGATGCGAAAGCGCGTCTCCGAGATCCGGATGTGGATCGACCGGGGGAACAGCCTGCCGAAGCAGATCACGCTCGTCACCGGCGAAGGGGACAGCGTCGAGTTCGCGCTCGCCTCGGTCCAGGTCAATCCCAAGCTGGCCGCCGACGCCTTCACGGTGACGATCCCCAAGGGGGCCAAGGAGGTCCGCGGGATCTCCGGCCTGTCGATCTTCGGCGGCGCCGCCGACGAGCCGGAGTCCGCCGAAGACCGGATGTAGCGGCCCCGCGTCCCGCCGGCGGGCCGGTGCCGGACGGCGCGGCTGGCCCCGCCCGCCCGCACCGCCGACAATGCGCGCGGAGGGTGCGCATGCAGAAGGTCGTGATCGAAGGGGTGGAGCTCGCGCTCGCGCCGGCCGACGAGATCGCGGGGGAGTGGGTCGGGCAGGAAGACCTGGTCCGGCAGCTGCTCGCCGCGTGGATGGTCCTCGCCCCCTCCGACCTGCCGCTCAACCCGCGCCTGGTCGGCCGTCCCGGGGTCGGCAAGACCACCCTGGCCTGCGCCGCCGCGGCGCGGCTGGGGCGCGAGGTCTTCCTCTTCCAGGCCACCGCCGACACCCGCCCGGAGGACCTGATCGTCACGCCGGTGCTGGGCGACGGCGGCGCGATCCGCTACGTCGCCTCGACCATCGTCAGCGCGATGATCCGCGGCGGCGTCGCGGTGCTCGACGAAGGGAACCGGATGAGCGAAAAGGCCTGGGCCTCGCTCGCCCCGCTGCTCGACCAGCGGCGCTACGTCGAATCGATCGTCGCCGGGATCAAGATCCACGCCCACCCCGACTTCCGCTTCGCGACCACGATGAACGACGACGCCTCGACCTACGACCTGCCCGAGTACATCGCCTCGCGGATCCTCCCGCGGATCGTCGTCGACTACCCCGACGCCGAGGAGGAGCTGCGGATCCTGGCGGCGAACCTCCCGTTCGCGCCGCCCGAGCTGCTGCGCTACGTCGTCGCCTTCCTGCAGACCGCGCACGAGCGGGACGCGTCCTACTCGGTGCGCGACGGGATCAACCTGGCGCGCTACGCGCTCAAGCGCGCCGAGCAGTCGGGGGCCGGCCCGGCGGGCGCGATCGCCGGCCTGCCCGAGGCCGCGAGCCTGGTGCTGGGGGACGACGCGCACGAGTTCCTGCCCCCCGCGGACCCGCCGCGGTGAGCCCTCCGCGCTGGGACGAGGCGGGCTGGCCCTGGCAGGCCGGGACGATCCGGCTGCTGCCGGTCCTGCACGGCCGGCTGGAGTGTGCGCGCGCGGTCCGGGCGCACCTCGACGCGTTCGACCCGGACGCCGTCGTGCTGGAGTTGCCGCGCGCGCTGGCCGAGCCCTGGGGCCGCGCCGTGGCGCGGCTCCCGCTCCACCTCGACTCCGGTCGCCGCCACGGCCAACTCCTATGTGTTCGACGTGTTCCGCGTCTCCG
>CAYZDB010000040.1:0-14508 GCA_964476985.1 uncultured Acidobacteriota bacterium
CCCCCGCCGGCAGCCCCCCCGCGGCCGCGGCGGCGAGCGCCTCGCCGACCGCGCGGCGGAACGGCCCGGCGCCGACCGCCGGGTCGCGGTAGACCGCCAGCGTCGCCGCCGGGGTGCGGACCCACGCTCCGCTCGCCGGGTCGCGCCGGCCGAGCAGCTGCCGCGGCCCGGGGCCCGGGTCGACCCGCAGATCGGCCAGGTCGCGCACCAGGAGGGGCGTCCCGAAGGGCCCCAGCCCGAGCGGCGCGTTCGCCAGCTCGTCGGCGTCGCGGAACGGCAGCGGCCCGGGCTCCGCCCGGTACTCGACTACCCCGCCAGGGGCGGCCAGGCCGCGCTCGACCAGCAGGTCCCGGATCGCCGGCTCGGGGAGGCCCAGGTCGATGCGGCGCTGGGGGTCGATCTCGAGCAGGAGCTGCGCTCCCCCGGCCCCGCTGCGCTCGACCCGGGACACTCCGGCGACGCGGGCCAGCGCCTCCGCCAGCCCCCGGGCCGCGGCGTCGATCGAGCGGGCCCCCTCCGGCCCCTCGGGCCCGACCACGGCCAGCAGCAGCGAGGCGGCCTCGCCCGCGTCCAGCGCCACGAAGAGCGGCCCGACGCCGGGGGGCAGCCCGGGGGCCGCGCCCGCCACCCGCTCGCGCATCCGCGCCAGGAACGGGGGGGCGGGACCGCCGAATTCGTCCAGCTCGGCCTCGAAGATCGCGAGCCCCGGCCGGACGTAGGTCCGGATCACGCCGACGGCGGGATCGGACGCCAGGGCCGCCTCGATCGGAACCGCGACCGAGGCCTCGACCTCCGCCACCGGGTGCCCGGCCCAGGGGGCGACGACGATCGCGATCCCGGCCTGGATCGCGGGGTTCTTGCGGTGCGGCATGTCCAGGAAGGCCCAGGTCCCGGCCGCCAGGCAGAGGCCGAAAAGGGCCCAAGCCAGCCCCCGCCGCTCGGTGAAGAGGCGCGGCAGACGGGCGCCGGGCGGCAGGGGTTCGCGGAGCATCCCCGACAGCATACGGATTCGGAGCGATAAGCCGAACCGGGCTTACGGTTTAGGGTCCCCCGCTGTGTGTCGACACCGCCCCCGCCCTTTGCTATAAGGCGACGTCCCTCGCAGAAACCCGCAGTATTCGCCTTCCCGCCAGGAGAGGATGGTCATGAGCCTTGTCCGTGCCAACACCCCCACACCGGCCCGCTTCCGCGCCCGCGGCAGCCGCCTCCGCTTCGCCGCGTCGGTCCTGCTGCTGGTGCTCTTCGCCTGCGCCCTCGCGTCCCCGGCTCTTGCCTCGGAGACCGGCGGGCACCGCCCCGGCGGCGAGGTGAACCTGCTGCTGCCGAACCTCGACGACCCGGCAGCGCAGTTCCTGGGCTACACCGGGCACCAGATCCTGCTGTTCGGGCTGGTGGTCTGCGTGCTGGGCCTGCTGTTCGGGGCCTGGACCTACGCCGGCGTGAAGAAGCTTCCGGTGCACCGCTCGATGGCCGACGTCTCGGCGCTGATCTACGAGACCTGCAAGGCCTACCTGGTCCAGCAGGGGAAGTTCCTGATGATCCTGCTGGCGTTCATCGCGGCGGTGATCGTCTTCTACTTCTGGCTGACCGGGCTCGAGATCTGGAAGATCGCGGTGATCCTGGTCTTCAGCCTGATCGGCATGGCCGGCAGCTACGGCGTGGCCTGGTACGGGATCCGGATCAACACCCTGGCCAACTCCCGCACCGCCTTCGCCGCGCTGCGCGGCAAGGCCTTCGGCGTCTACGAGATCCCGCTGCGCTCCGGCATGAGCGTCGGGATGATGCTGATCGCGGTCGAGCTGCTGTTCATGCTCGTGATCCTGCTGTTCGTCCCGGCCTCGGTCGCGGGGGCCTGCTTCCTGGGCTTCGCGATCGGCGAGTCGCTCGGCGCGGCCGCGCTGCGGATCGCCGGCGGCATCTTCACCAAGATCGCCGACATCGGCTCGGACCTGATGAAGGTCGTCTTCAAGATCAAGGAGGACGACGCCCGCAACCCCGGCGTGATCGCCGACTGCACCGGCGACAACGCGGGCGACTCGGTCGGCCCGACCGCCGACGGCTTCGAGACCTACGGCGTCACCGGCGTGGCGCTGATCTCCTTCATCGTGCTGGCGGTCCAGGACCCGATCGTCCAGATCCAGCTGCTGACCTGGATCTTCATCATGCGCGTGGTGATGGTGCTGGCCTCGGGCGGCTCCTACCTGATCAACGAGGCCTGGGCCAAGGGCCGCTACAAGGACGCCCGCAACATGAACTTCGAGGCTCCGCTGACCTCGCTGGTCTGGATCACCTCGATCGTCTCGATCGCGCTGACCTACATCGTGTCGTACCTCGTGATCCCCGACGTCAAGGGCAACACCGACCTGTGGTGGATGCTGTCGACCGTCATCACCTGCGGCACGCTGGCGGGCGCGGTCATCCCGGAGCTGGTCAAGATCTTCACCTCGACCAAGTCCAAGCACGTGGCGGAGGTCGTGACCTCCTCGCGCGAGGGCGGGGCCTCGCTGAACATCCTCTCGGGCCTCGTCGCCGGCAACTTCAGCGCCTACTGGCTGGGGATGACGATCATGGGCCTGATGGCGATCGCCTACCTGGTCAGCACGATGGGCCTGGGCGCCTTCATGCTGGCCCCGGCGATCTTCGCCTTCGGCCTGGTCGCGTTCGGCTTCCTCGGGATGGGACCGGTCACGATCGCGGTCGACTCCTACGGCCCGGTCACCGACAACGCGCAGTCGGTCTTCGAGTTGTCGGTGATCGAGACGATCCCCGGGATCGAGAAGGAAATCGAGCGCGACTTCGGCTTCAAGCCCGACTTCGAGCACGCCAAGGCGCTGCTCGAGGAGAACGACGGCGCCGGCAACACCTTCAAGGCGACCGCCAAGCCGGTGCTGATCGGCACCGCGGTCGTCGGCGCGACGACGATGATCTTCTCGATCATCATGGCCCTGACGCACGGGCTCTCGACCGACGTGCCGAAGCTGTCGATCCTGCACCCGCCGTTCCTGCTGGGGATCATCACCGGCGGCGCGATGATCTACTGGTTCACCGGCGCCTCGATGCAGGCCGTGACGACCGGCGCGTACCGCGCGGTCGAGTTCATCAAGGCCAACATCAAGCTGGAAGGCGTGACCAAGGCCTCGGTCGAGGACAGCAAGAAGGTCGTCACGATCTGCACCGAGTACGCCCAGAAGGGGATGTTCAACATCTTCCTGGCCGTCTTCTTCTCGACGCTGGCCTTCGCCTTCGTCGAGCCGTTCTTCTTCATCGGCTACCTGGTCTCGATCGCGACCTTCGGCCTGTTCCAGGCGATCTTCATGGCCAACGCCGGCGGCGCCTGGGACAACGCCAAGAAGATCGTCGAGACCGAGCTCAAGATGAAGGGGACCGACCTGCACGCGGCGTCGGTGGTCGGCGACACCGTCGGCGACCCGTTCAAGGACACCTCGTCGGTGGCGATGAACCCGGTGATCAAGTTCACCACGCTGTTCGGCCTGCTGGCCGTCGAGCTGGGGGTCTACCTGCACGCCGCAAACACCGGCGGCCTGGTCCGCGGGCTGGCCGCGGTCTTCTTCGCGATCGCGCTGGTCTTCATCTGGCGCTCGTTCTACGCGATGCGGATCGAGTCCCACGGCGCCTGACGCGACCGGACGCGGGGCCACCGGGGGCCGGCCTGCGGGCCGGCCCCTTTTTCTTCCGGCGGGAGGCTTCCCCTTCCGCCCCCGGTTCCGGCCTGGACCGGGGAGCCCTTCAGATCCTCCTCCCGGCGGCCGCCCACGCCTTTCCCGGCACGGCGCCCCTTTGCCCCCCTGTTTTCCGGGTTTGACAGCAAGTCAGAATTGCCACGGGGTTGCCCGCCACGGCTTGCCTTTCCCCGCCCTCGGCCACAGGTTTCCCTCGGGGACCCCGGATGGACGCTCTCTCGAAGGACAGGACTGCGGCCGGGCCGAAGCTGAACCGGCTGGTGGCCACGCTGATCTGCGGCCACACGGGGGGGCTTCCGGACGCGAGCTACCCGGCCTACAGCACCGACCTCAAGCTGGCCTTCGAGGCCGTCGACGCCTTCGCCGCGGTCCACCGCAACGTCAAGCTGACGATCGAGTACCCCTTCCCCGAGGTCTGGGTGAAGCGCTCGGCCGAGCAGTTCTCGTCGGGCTGGGTCCCCGCCGCCTACATCTGCGAGGACTCGCTGCCGCACGCGATCTGCCTGGCGCTGCTCCGCGCCGCCGGCGTGGTCGAGGCCGAGGCGCGCGCACGCGCCGCGCCGTAGCCCGCGGACGGCCGCGTCCCCGCGGGCGCGAGCCGGTGCTACCGTTTCCGCATGGACGTCGTCGCGCTGCCCGCGTTCTCCGACAACTACGTCTTCGCGCTGGTCGACCCCGGCGCGCGCCGCGCGGCGGTGGTCGATCCCGGCGACGCCGGGCCGCCGCTGGCGCTGCTCGATCGCGAGGGGCTGGCGCTCGAGGCGATCCTGCTGACCCACCACCACCACGACCACGTCGGCGGCGTCGAGCCGCTGCGCCGGCGGCACCCCGCGGCCCGCGTGGTGGGGGCGGCGCCCGACCGGGGGCGGTTGCCGGCGCTGACGGACGCCGTCCGTGAAGGCGACCGGATCGCGCTGCTCGGGCGCGAGGCGACGGTGCTCGACGTCCCCGGGCACACGCGCGGGCACGTGGCGTACTTCGTGCCCGGCGCGGCCGGCGGCGGCGACCTCTTCTCCGGCGACACCGTGTTCGGCGGAACGATCGGCAACCTGTTCGAGGGGACCCCGGACGAGATGTTCGACTCGCTGCAGAAACTGCGCGCGCTGCCGCCCGCGACGCGGATCTGGTGCGCCCACGAGTACACGCTGACCTGGGTCCGCGAAGCCGCCCGCTTCGAGCCGGACCACGCCCGGCTGGCGGCGCGGCTCGCCGCGCTGGAGCGGCGCGCGGCGGCGGGCGATCCGGTGACGGTCCCGCTGACGCTCGAGGAAGAGCGCGCCACCAACCCGTTCTTCCGCTGGGACGACCCCGGCCTGCTCGCCCGGCTCGGCACGCCGCCGGGACGGGAGGCCTTCCGCCGGCTCTGCGAGCTGCCGTAGCCCGCGCCGCGCGCCGCTTCGCGACGCCGGCGGGCGCGACCCGGCCCCGCCCCCTACAATCGCGGCCCACCGGCGAGAGACGGCGATGCGGCCAGTCACGACCTCCGGGACCGAAGCGGGCGGCGCCGGCGCACCGCGCCCCTCGTTCGACCTGCTGCGCTACTTCACCGGGGGCAGCCTGGCCGTGCTGCTCGCGGTCTTCCTCGCCTTCTCGAGCGCCAGCTCGTGGCTCGTCCACCAGGCGTTCGTCAGCGTCGCCAAGGACCAGGCCGACAGCATCGTCGAGGACCTGGTGGTGCTGGCCCGCGAGCGCGGCTACGACCGCGACCGCTGGGGCACGCCGCCGCCCGACGTGCTGCGCGACGCGGTGGCGGCCGAGCTGACCAACTTCACGCTGAGCGAGTTCCGGCTGTTCGCGCTCGACGGCACCGAGCTGCAGCGCTTCGCCTCCGGCCCGGCCCCGCCCGCGCCGCTCTGGCAGGAGGGGTTCCGCGAGGCGGCGGAGGGCCGGATCGCGCTGCGACGGCTGGAGGCCGCGCCCTGGCCGCTGGCGATGCTCGGCCTCGGCGCGCTGGGCGAGGCCGAGGTCGCGACGCCGGTCCGCGAGGCGGGGAGGATCGTCGGGGTCGCGACGGTGCGGCGCACGGTCGCACCGGCGCTGGGGGTGGAGCTGCGCGTCGTCCCCTGGCTGGTGGCGCTGGCGGGGCTGGCCGCGCTGACGAGCTTCGGCCTGCTGTGGTTCCTGATCCGGCGCGCGGACCGGCTGATCCGCGCCCAGGGCGAGACGATCGAGCGGGCCCAGCGCGAGCTCCTGCGGCGCAACGCCGAGCTGGTCGCGCTCCACCGCCGGAAGGACGAGGTGCTGGCGGTCTGCAGCCACGACCTGCGCAGCCCGCTGCTGGCGGTCCACGCCGGCTGCAAGCTGCTGCTGCGCGGCGCGCCCGAGACCGGGGACGCGGCCGAGATCCTGCACGAGAACCTGCGCAGCGCCGAGACGGTGATCCACCTCGTCGACAGCCTGCTCGACCTGGCGCGGATCGAGGCCGGCGTCGACGCACCGCACCGGGCGCCGCTCGACCTGGCGGCGCTGGCCGAAGAGGCCGCGACCGGGGCGCGGCGCTACGCCGCGACGCGCGGGGTGGCGATCGAGCTGGAGCGGGGCGACGGCGGGCCGGCGCTCGTCGAGGCCGACCGGCTGATGCTGCTGCGCGTCGTCAACAACCTGCTCTCCAACGCGATCAAGCACGCGCCGGCGGGCAGCGCGGTGCGGCTCGCAACGCGTCGCGAGGAGCACCGGGTCGCGCTGGCCGTGATCGATCGCGGGCCGGGGATCGCCCCGGAGCAGGCCGAGCGGCTGTTCGAGCGCTTCTCCCCACTGGCCCGGGACAAGCACTCGCGCGACGAGGGGACCGGGCTCGGGCTGTCGATCGCCCGCCAGCTCGTCGAGCTCCACGGCGGCACGATCCGGGTCCGCTCGGCCCCGGGCGAGGGGGCGGCCTTCGAGGTGCTGCTGCCGGCCTAGTCCCGGGTGCGCCGGGCCGGGCGGCCGTCACAGGCGCGCGAGCCGGCGGACCAGGCGCGCCACCCCTTCGGCGAACTCCGCCGGCTCCGGCAGCAGGCTGACGACCAGCCAGCCCGCGGCCGGCAGGTCGAAGAACCAGCCCGGGTGCACCGCGACGCGGTCCTCCTCGAGCAGCGCGAGCGCGAGGTCCTCGCCGTCGGCGACGGCCGGGTAGCGGATCACGGCCGACCAGCCGCCGTCCGGCTCGATCAGCGAGGCGCCGGGCAGCGGCGCCAGCGCCGCACGCAGGAGCGCGAGGTGGGCGCGGCAGCGCGCGAGGATCGCCTCCCGCACCGGCCGCGCGGCGGCCAGCAGCTCGCCCAGCGCGAGCTGGACGGGCGTCCCGACCGAGAGGTAGCTGTCGGCCGCGAAGGCCAGCGCGTCGAGCGCGCGCGCCCGCTCGGGCTCCGGCCCCGAGACGATCGTCCAGGCCAGCTTGAGCTGCGGCAGGCCGCACGACTTGGACAGCCCGCCGAGCGCGAAGGTCAGCGCCTCGCCGGTCCCGGCGAGGCTCCGCGGCGCGCATGCCGGGTCGAGCGGGTAGTCGAGGAAGACCTCGTCGACGATCAGCGCCAGCCCGTGCCGCGCGCACCAGGCGGCCAGCGCCGCGCCGGAGGCCGCGTCGAGCAGCGTGCCGGTCGGGTTGTTCGGGTGGACCGCGACGAGGGCCCGCGCGCCGGGCGGCGGGGCGTCCGGGAGCGCGGGCTGGAAGCGCTGGTCCGGGTCCAGGCGGTAGGGCTCGGCCCGCACCCCTTCGAGCGCCGCGAGGTGCTCGAACAGCGGGTAGGACGGGACCGGGACCAGCACCGCCTCCCCCGGCTCGCAGAGCAGCTTGAACAGCAGCGCGTAGGCCTCGCTGGTCGAGGCGGTCAGCAGGACCGCGTCCGGGTCGACGGGCTGGCCCCGCCGCCGGGACTCGGCGGCGACCGCCGCGCGGGCCGCCGGATGGCCGCGCGGGTCGGGCTCGTGGACCAGGCCGCGCGGCTCGCCGAGCGGTCGCAGCAGCTCCGCGGGGTAGACGATCCCGGCGCGGGTGGGGTCGGAGCCGGTGAGGTCGTAGCGCGGGGGGAGCGCGGCGCGGCGGAGCGCGAGCCGGTTCGGCGCGAGATCGGGGGGCAACCGGCGCGAGAACATGCGCTTATGCTAGCCCCCGTGGCAGCCGCCCTGGACAGCCTTCGCGAGGCGGTGCGGCGTGCGGCCGGGCCGCAGGCGTGGTCGCGCGGCGTCGAGCTCTGCCGCCGCGGCGCGGTCCAGTTCGAGGCGCGCGCGGAGGAGGAGATCTCGGCCCGCGTCGCCACGCGGGGCGGGCTGGTCTCCCCGCGCGTGACCCTCTTCCCGGCCGATCCCGCCTGGAGCTGCGAGTGCGACAGCCGGGCCGAGGCCTGCGAGCACGTCGCGGCGGTGCTGATCGCGCTGGGCGAACCCGACGCGGCGGCGCCCGGGGCGTCGGAGGCCGCGGCCGCCCGCGGGCTGGTCGGGTACCGGCTCGCGCGCGGACCCGCCGGGCCGTCGTTCGCGCGCGTCGTCGTCGCCGGCTGCGGCACCGCGCGCCAGGAACTGCCGCTCGAGGTCCCGCTGGTCGCGATCGCGACCGGGCGCGTCGAGGGGCCGGCCTTCATGGCGACCCCGGCCGACCTGGCCTGCGAGCAGGCGCTCGGGACCTTCCGCGGCGGGGTCGTGCCGCGCGAGCTGTGGCCGCGCCTCCTGCTCGCGCTCTCGCGCTGCCGCGACGTCACGCTCGACGGCGCGCCGGTCGCGGTCTCGGTCGAGCAGGTGACGCCGGTCGTCCGGGTCCAGGACCACGGGATGGGATTCCGGCTGCAGCTGGCGCCGGACCCGCGCGTCACCGGGCGTCTCGCGCCGGGGGTCGTGCTGTGCGGGGACCGCCTGCACCCCTGGGGCGACGCGCCGCTCAACGCACGCGAGCGCGAGAACCTCGAGCACGGCCTGGCCGTGCCGCCCGAGCGCGCCGGGTGGCTGGTCTCCGAGCTGCTGCCCTCGCTCGCCGGGCGGCTGCCGCTGCTCATCGAGACCGCGCGGCTGCCCAAGAGCGGGCGCAGCGCGCCGCGAGCCCGGGTCGAGACGCGGCGCGACGGCGACGCGCTGGTCGTGCTGGCGCGGATCGTGTACGGCGACCCGCCGGCGGCGCACGTGGAAGGCGAGCGGCTGCTGGTGACCGGGAGCCCGGTGCCGGTGCGCGACGAGACCGCGGAGCGCCGGCTGGCGCGCGAGCTGGAGGCGGCGCTGGGGGTTCGCACCGGCGCCGAGGTGCGGCTCGAGCCGCGGGACGCGATCGCCTTCGCCGACCGGCTGCGGGCCTGGGAGTCCGCGGCGGGGCCGGCGGGGGTCGCCGGCGACGCGCACGGGGACTTCACGCTGGCGCCGCCCCTGGCGCCGCGCGCCGTGCTCGACCCGCAGCGCTTCGCGATCGCGTTCGAGAGCGCGGTCGCCGGGCCCAGCGGGCGCGCCAGCGGGCGCCGCGCCGACGCGGCGCGCGTGATCGCGGCCTGGCGCGACGGCGAGCCGCTGGTGCCGCTGCTCGGGGGCGGGTTCGCGCCGCTGCCGGCCGACTGGCTGGCGCGCCACGGCGCGCTGGTCGCCGACCTGCTCGCGGCGCGCGACGAGCGCGGGGCGCTGGCGCGCGCGGCACTCCCCGCGCTGGCGCGGCTCGCGGAGGAGCTGGGCGAGCCGCCGCCGCCCGCGCTCGACGCGCTCGCCCCGCTCTACGCGCCCGGCCGCGCGATCCCGCCCGCCCCCCTGCCCCCGGACCTGGCCGCGACGCTGCGCGGCTACCAGCGCGAGGGGGTCGACTGGCTCGTCTTCCTGCGCGAGGCCGGGCTGGGGGCGCTGCTGGCCGACGACATGGGACTGGGCAAGACGGTGCAGGCCCTCGCCGCCTTCTCGGGTCGCACGCTCGTCGTCTGCCCGGCGAGCGTCGTGCACAACTGGCTGGCCGAGTCCCGGCGCTTCCGTCCGGCGCTGCGGGCCGTGGCCTACCACGGCGCGGGCCGCTCGATCGACCCCGCCGCGGAGCTGGTCGTCACGACCTACGCGATCCTGCGGCTCGACGCCGACCGGCTGGCAGCCGAGCGCTGGGACGCGGTCGTACTGGACGAGGCCCAGGCGATCAAGAACCCCGACAGCCAGACCGCCCGCGCGGCCTTCCGGCTGGACGCGCCGTTCCGCGTCGCGATGACCGGCACGCCGGTCGAGAACCGGCTCGAGGAGCTGTGGAGCCTGCTGCGCTTCGCCAACCCCGGGCTGCTGGGGAGGCTCGAGGGCTTCCTCGAGCGCTACGCCCGGCCGATCGCGGCCGGCGAGCCGGGCGCCGCCGCGCGGCTGCGCACCGCGATCCGGCCGTTCGTCCTGCGCCGCCTCAAGCGCGACGTCGCGCCCGAGCTGCCGCCGCGCACCGAGGTCGCGCTCTACTGCACGCTCGCCGCCGAGGAGCGCGCGGCCTACGACGCGATCCTGGCCGCGACGCGCGAGGAGGTCGTCGCCCGGCTGCGCGCGGGAGGCGGCACGATGGAGGCGCTCGAGGCGCTGCTGCGGCTGCGCCAGGCCGCGTGCCACCGCGGCCTGCTCCCCGGCCAGGCCGCCGCGTCGTCGTCCAAGGTCGAACTGCTGCTCGAGACGCTCGAGACTGCGCTGGCCGAGGGGCACAAGGCGCTGGTCTTCTCGCAGTGGACCTCGCTGCTGGACCTGCTCGAGCCGGCGCTCGCGCGCGCCGGGATCGCGCGGCTGCGGCTCGACGGCGCGACCCGCGACCGCGAGGCGGTGGTCCGCTCGTTCCAGTCGGAGTCCGGGCCGCCGGTCCTGCTCGTCTCGCTCAAGGCGGGCGGGACCGGGATCAACCTCACGGCCGCGGACCACGTCGTGCTGTTCGACCCCTGGTGGAACCCGGCGGCCGAGGACCAGGCCGCCGACCGGACCCACCGGATCGGGCAGGACCGGCCGGTCCTGGTGACGCGGCTCGTGGCCGAGGGGACGGTCGAGGAGCGGATCCTGGCGCTGCAGGAGCGCAAGCGCGCGCTGGCCGAGGCGGCGCTGGGCGGCGACGCGGAGTCCGCCGCGACCGGCGGCCTCACCCGCGACGACCTGCTCGAACTGCTGGGCGGCTGACGCCGGCCCGGCCGCGGGCCGCCGCGGTCGGCGCCCGCCCCGGCGCCGGGCTATCCTTCCCGCCGGCCGGCCGCTCGGCCGCCCGCTTCCTTCCGAAGGAGAGCCTCATGATCCCGCTGGTCTCGCGTTCCAACCCACGCGGCCTCCCCGCCCGCCGTGCGGCGTTCGTGGCGCTCGCCGCGATCGCGCTCGCACCCGCCGCGCTCGCCGCCGGGGCTGCCGCTGCCGCCACGCCGGCCGCGTCGGCCCAGGTCCAGGTCGACAGCTTCACGCTCGACAACGGGCTGACCTTCCTGCTGGTCCGCAAGCCCGAGCTGACCACGGTCGCCGCCGGCTGGGTGGCGCACGTCGGCTCCTCCAACGAGCGGCCCGGGATCACGGGGCTGACGCACCTGTTCGAGCACATGATGTTCAAGGGCTCGCGCACGATCGGCACCACCAACATCGAGCGCGACCTGCAGATCCTGGCCGAGCAGGAGCAGCTGCAGGAGCAGATCCGCGCGATCTACGCGCAGCAGCAGGAGCGCTGGCGCCGCGGCGAGATCGCCGACCCCTGGGACCCGGCGGCCCGCACGCCGGAGCAGATCGAGCTGGAGAAGAAGTTCCAGGCGCTGGTCGACGAGCAGCGCTCGCTGATGGTCAAGGACGAGTTCGACAAGATCTACACCGAGGCCGGCGGCTCGGGGATGAACGCCTTCACCAACAGCGACATGACGGTCTACTTCATCACCGTCCCGGCCAACAAGCTCGAGCTCTGGTTCTGGATGGAGTCGGACCGGCTCTTCAACCTGGTCCCGCGCGAGTTCTACTCGGAGCGCGACGTCGTGATGGAGGAGCGCCGGCTGCGGACCGATTCGACGCCGACCGGAAAGTTCGACGAGCAGTTCGAGTCGCTGGTCTGGCAGTCGCACCCCTACGGCTGGCCGGTGATCGGCTGGCCGTCCGACCTCAAGGTGATCTCGAAGAAGCAGGCCGAGGACTACTACCGGACCTACTACTCGCCGTCGAACATCACGATCGCGATGGTCGGCAACTTCGACCCGGCCCAGGTGCGGGCCCTGGCGCAGCGCTACTTCGGCCGCACGGCGGAGCGCGCCCCGGCCCCGCCGCCGGTCGTGACCGAGGAGATGCCGCAGCTGGCCGAGCAGCGGATGGTGGCCGAGTGCGACTGCCAGCCGCAGACCCAGATCGCCTACCAGACCGTCCCCTTCATGCACAAGGACTCGTACCCGCTCGACGTGCTGGCCGGGCTGATGAACGGCCGGACCGGGCGGCTGGAAAAGCAGCTGGTGCTGAAGGACCAGATCGCCACCTCCGCCTCGGCCAGCCAGGACTCGCGCAAGTGGGCCGGCGTCTTCACCTTCTTCGCCGAGACCAGCGGGGAGGCGACCCCCGCGCAGCTCGAAGCGGCCTGGTACGCGGAGGTCGCGAAGATCCAGAACGAGCCGGTGCCGGCCGAGGAGCTGCAGAAGGTCAAGAACCAGATCGCGGCCGACGCGTTCCGGCGGCTGGAGAACCCGTTCTTCCTGATGGTCCAGCTGCTCTACTACGAGGGGCTCGGCGACTGGCGCTACCTCAACAGCTGGGCCGAGCGCACGCTGGCGGTGACGGCGGACGACGTCCATCGCGTCGCCAAGGCCTACCTGACGAAGGAGAACCGCACGGTCGGCGTCTACACCCGCAAGGCCGGGTCGACGGCGGAAGCCGTGCCGCCCGAGCTGGCGGCGCTCCCGCCCGAGGTGCGGACCGGGATCATGGGCCAGGCGAAGAAGATCCAGGCCGAAACCGACCCCGCGCGGCTCGAGCAGGCGCTGGCCCAGATCCAGCAGCAGGCCGGCGCGGTGCCGCCCGAGTTCAAGCCGGCCCTCGATTACCTGCAGAAGGCCGTGGAAGGCCGCCTGGCCGAGCTCAAGGCGGCGGGAGGTGCGAAGTGAAGACCGCGAACCGGATCCTCGCCACCGCCGCCGCGCTGTGCGGCGCCGCGAGCCTCGCGCTCGCCGCCCCGGCGGCCGCTACCGCCGAGATCCCGCGCCATCCGCGCGAGCTGAAGTTCGCGCCGCTGAACTTCGAGGTCCCGAAGGCCGACAAGTACCAGTTCAAGCTGAAGAACGGGCTCTCGGCCTGGATCGCCGAGGACTTCTCGCTCCCGCTGGTCAGCGTCTCGATCAAGATCCGCGCCGGGCAGTTCCTCGCGCCCGACAGGCCGGGCCTGGCCGGGCTGACCGGGAGCCTGATGCGCCAGGGGGGCGCCGGCGACCTGACCGCCGAGCAGTTCGACGAGCGGGCCGACTTCCTCGCCGCCGAGATCGGCAGCTCGGCCGGCGACACCGAGGCCGGCGTCAGCATGAACTGCATCGTCACCCAGCTCGACGCCTGCCTGGACCTGATGTTCGCGATGCTGAAGACCCCCCGCTTCCAGGAGGATCGGATCCGGGTCGAGAAGGACCAGGTCCTGGAGGCGATGAAGCAGCGCAACGACGACGCCCAGACGATCCTCTCGCGCGAGTGGGGCTGGCTGATGTACGGCGAGTCGGCCTTCTCCAGCCGCAAGGCGACGAAGGCGGAACTCGACGCGATCACCCGCGACGACCTGGTCGCCTTCCACCGCCAGTGGTGGCGCCCCGAGCCGGGCAACATGATCGTGTCCGCCTCCGGGGCGGTGAAGGCGCAGGAGCTGATCGCCAGGCTCGACCAGCGCTTCGCCGGCTGGAAGCCGGCGGGCCCGAAGGGCCCGTGGCCGCCGGCGCTGCCGGCCCACGCCGTCAAGCCGGGGCTCTACCACGTCGAGAAGGAGATCCCGCAGGCCAAGGTCCTGATCGGGCACCGCACCATCCAGTGGGACCCGAAGTGGGAGAACCCCGACGCCTACGCGCTGCAGGTCATGAACGACGTGCTGGGCGGCGGCGGCTTCACCTCCCGCATCACCAAGCGCGTGCGCTCGGACGAGGGGCTGGCCTACAGCGCCGGCTCGTCGCTGGGGATCGGCAACTACTGGCCGGGCGCCTTCTCGGTCTTCTTCCAGACCAAGAGCGCGACCGTCGCGTACGCCTCCGAGATCGCACTGGAGGAGATCGCGTCGGTGCAGCAGAAGGGGGTGACGGCCGAGGAGCTGGCGACCAGCCGGAACCAGTTCGTCGAGACCTTCCCGCAGAACTTCGAATCGCCGGCCGACATCGCCGGGATCTTCGCCGCCGACGAGTACATCGGCCGGCCGCACGCCTACTGGCAGAACTACCGCGCGGCGATCGGCAAGGTCACCTCGGCCGACATTCAGCGCGTCGCGAAGCAGTACCTGAAGCAGCCGGAGATGGCGTTCCTCGTGGTCGGCAAGTGGGCCGAGATCGAGAAGGGCGACGCCGACGGCAAGGCCTCGATGAAGCAGTTCTTCGACGGCAAGGTGACCCACCTGCCGCTGCGCGACCCGCTGACGCTGAAGCCCCTGCCGTAGGCGGAGGCTCGTCTTCGACCCCGGAGCCGCGGCGGGAAGACCGCGCGGCTCCGGGGTTTCCTCTCCGTGCTCCGGCCGGCGGAGGGTGCTACCCGCTCACCGGGATGTACACGATCGTCCCGCCCTGCACGTACGGCTTGTAGCGCGCGTTCCCGCACTGGAACACCTCGCCTTCCGCGACGCATCCGGCCGGAAGGCTGGCCAGGACCGCGCCCGCCGCCGGCGCCGCGGGCTTGGCGGACGCCGCCTGGGCCGACGCGGCGGCGCTCTGCGCGGCTGCCGCGGCCTGGTTCGCGG
>CAYZDB010000041.1:0-1453 GCA_964476985.1 uncultured Acidobacteriota bacterium
TGCTGGCGCTCACCCCGCTTGCGCTGGCGGGGGGCAAGTCGACCGCGGTGCTCGCTCGCGACCTGGACGCGGCCCTGGCCGCGGGCAAGTCCGCGACCGGGACGCCGGTCGTGATCCAGCTGCGCGACGGCGCCGCCCTGACCGGCCCGCTGGCCGCGCTCGAGAAGTCCGGCCGCAAGCTCGGCCACGGGGCGCTCGTCGCCGCGCTCGACCGCGCGACGCTCGACCGCCTCGCCGCCGACCCGGCGGTCCTCTCGCTGTCCCCCGACCGCGAGATCCGGGCCAACCTCGACGTCGGGCGCCCGGCGGCCAACGGCGACCTGGCCTACACCGCCGAGGGGGTGACCGGCCGCGGCGTGACCGTCGCGCTGATCGACTCCGGGCTGGCCCCGGGCGTCGCGGTCCCCGAGTCGCGCGTCCTGGCCCGCGTGGACTTCGTCGACCCGAAGGGCAAGGCGCGCGACGGCTTCGGCCACGGCACCCACATCGCCGGAATCGTCGGCGGGCGGGACGGGATGGCGCCGGAGACCAACTTCGTGGTCCTGCGGGTGCTGGACGACCAGGGGGCCGGCCGGCTCTCCTCGGTGATCGCGGCGATCGACTGGGCGATCGCCAACAAGGCCGCCTACGGGATCGAGGTCGTCAACCTCTC
This sequence comes from uncultured Acidobacteriota bacterium, assembly GCA_964476985.1. GTDB lineage: Bacteria > Acidobacteriota > Polarisedimenticolia > J045 > J045 > JALOKP01. The sequence continues at coordinate 653 of CAYZDB010000041.1, forward strand.
GCTGGGCTACGCGCCGCAGATGTCCTTCCGCTTCGACCCGCTCAACGTCGCGGTCCGCCGGGCCTGGGACGCGGGGCTGACGGTCGTGGCCTCGGCCGGCAACCGCGGCCGCGACGGGCGGCTGACGATCAACGCGCCGGGCAACGACCCGCTGGTGATCACGGTCGGCGCGATGAACGACTTCAACACCGTCGCCCGCGGCGACGACGCGGTCACCACCTACTCCGGCCGCGGCCCGTCGATGGGCGACCTGGTGGTGAAGCCCGACCTGGTCGCGCCGGGCAACCGGATCGTCGGGCCGATGGCGCCCAAGTGCTCGCTGGCGACCAGCTACCCCGACAAGGGCGTCGACAACAAGCTGGAGCTGTCCGGGACGAGCATGGCGGCCGGGTTCGCGACCGCGACCGCGGCGCTGCTGATCGAGCGCTACCCCGACGCCAGCAACGACGCGATCAAGGCGATCCTGATGCGCTCGGCCGAAAAAGTCCCGGGCGACGTCTTCGCGCGCGGCGCGGGCTACCTGGACGCGATGCGGGCGCTGGAGTACGCGGCGGTGATGGCGAGCCCGCGTGACTTCAACTCGGCCTCGCCGCTGGTGGCGCGGACGCCGCGCGGCGTCGCCTTCTACACCCTGAACGGCAAGACCCACCGCCCGGTGCTGCTGGCCAACGTCGGCACCACCTACGGCAAGGGCGCGACCTACGGCGACTCCCAGTTCTGGCACGACGCCACGCTGTGGGGCGAGCGCGCGGCCGCCTACCCCGACGGCGTGATCTGGGCCGACGGCGTGATCTGGGGCGA
>CAYZDB010000041.1:1553-14488 GCA_964476985.1 uncultured Acidobacteriota bacterium
CGGCGTGATCTGGGGCGACGGCGTGATCTGGGGCGACGGCGTGATCTGGGGCGACTAGGGCCCCGGCGCCGCAACCGACGGTGTTTCCTGGCTGAAGGAGGAACGGCTCCGCGAGGCCCTCAACGTCCACTCCCCCCGCCTCGCGGAAACGGCCGGGGCCGTGCGTCATGCCCGCCAAGGCCCCGGTTGCATCCCCGCGCAGGGGTCGGGTTCCGCCCCCCTTGGACCCGGCCCCTGCGCCCTTTTTCTATTCGGGCCGGGGGCCCAGTTCGACCAGCACCGGGGCGTGGTCCGAGGGCTTCTCCCCGCGGCGCGGCTCGACGTCGATCTCGGCCGCCACGACGCGATCCGCGACGGGCGGCGTCGCCAGCAGCAGGTCGATCCGCGCGCCGAGGTTGCGGCGGAAGGCGTTCATCCGGTAGTCCCACCACGAGTAGCGCTTCGGCGCGTCGTCGCAGCGGCGGTAGAGGTCGATCAGCCCCCAGTCGGCAAGTCGGCGGAAGCGGGCCTGCTCCTCCTCGGTGAACAGGATCGAGAAGCGGAACTCCTGCGGGTCGTAGGCGTCGCGCTCCTCGGGGATCAGGTTGAAATCGCCGAGCAGCACGAGCGGCCGGTCGGGACGCTGGGACGATTCCAGGTGGCCCAGCAGGTCGTCGAGCCAGCGCAGCTTGTAAGCGTACTTCTCGGAGCCGATCTCCTGGCCGTTCGGGACGTACAGGTTCAGGAAACGGATCCCGCCGACCGTCGCGGCGACCGCGCGGGCCGCGGCGTCCCAGGCCAGTTCGGGGAGACCCGCCGCGGGGTCCTCCAGCGCGAGCGGCGCGCGCGCCAGCAGGGCCACGCCGTTGTAGGTCTTCTGGCCGGCGACGATGGCCTCGTAGCCGGCCTCGCGCAGCGCCGCGCGCGGGAAGTCGGCCTCGGTGAGCTTCAACTCCTGCAGGCCGATCACGTCCGGCTGGCGGGCGGCCAGCCACTCCAGCAGCGCTGGCAGCCGGACCTTGAGCGAGTTGACGTTCCAGGTGGCGATCCGCATCGCTTGGTTCCCGGGACACGATATCATCATGGGACGGAGGCCCGTTGAACCGTTACCTGATCTGGTTCGACCTCGCGGACAGCGCGGAGGACCTCGACTTCGTGGAGGCGCTCGACGCCTTCCTGGACGACCTGCGCGAGCGGGAGTTGATCGCCGGCTGGCGGCTGGCCCGGCGCAAGCTCGGCTTCGGGCCTCCGGAACTGGGGGAGTTCCAGCTGGAGATCGAGACCGAGGACATGGCCCAGCTGGAGCGCGCGTTCCGCGAGGTCTCGCGCCGCGAGGGCGAGACGGAAGAGCGCCACGCCGCCGTCTTCTCCCGGATCCGCAACATGCGGACGGGCCTCTACCGCGACTTCCCGGACCCCTGGCGCCGCTGACGGGACACGGGCGGCCCGTGTCCCGCCTTCGGCACCAGCCCCGCCCTCCGGATCAGGCGAGGTCGAAGCGGTCGAGGTTCATCACCTTGGTCCACGCAGCCACGAAGTCGCGCACGAACTTCTCCTTCGCGTCGTCGCACGCGTAGGTCTCGGCCAGGGCCCGGAGCTGGGAGTTCGAACCGAACACGAGGTCGACGCGGGTGCCGGTCCACTTGAGTTTGCCCGTCGCGCGCTCACGCCCCTCGTACACGCCCTTCGTGGCCGACTCCTTCCACTCCGTACCCATGTCGAGCAGGTGGACGAAGAAGTCGTTGGTCAGGTTTCCCGGCCGGTCGGTGAAGACACCGTGCCGGAGCTGCCCGACGTTGGCGTCCAGGACCCGCAGGCCGCCGACGAGAACCGTCATCTCGGGGGCGGTCAGGGTCAGCAGCTGGGCCCGATCGACCAGCGCGTGCTCCGCGCGCATCGGGTCGCCGTGCCTGAGGTAGTTCCGGAAGCCGTCCGCGGCCGGTTCGAGCACGGCGAAGGAATCCACGTCGGTCTGCTCCTGCGACGCGTCCGTGCGCCCCGGGGTGAACGGGACCTCGACGGCGTACCCCGCGTTCTTCGCGGCCTGCTCGACGGCGGCGCACCCGCCGAGGACGATCAGGTCCGCCAGCGACACTTTCTTCCCGCCCGACTGGGCGTCGTGGAACGCCTTCTGGATCCCTTCGAGGGTGCGCAGCACCTTCGCCAACCGGGCCGGCTGGTTGACCTCCCAGTCCTTCTGGGGCGCGAGGCGGAGGCGCGCTCCGTTGGCCCCGCCGCGCTTGTCCGATCCGCGGAAGGTCGACGCGGAGGCCCAAGCGGTCGAGACCAGCTCCGGGATCGACAGCCCCGACCCGAGGATCCGGGCCTTGAGCGCGGCGACGTCGTTCCCGTCGACGAGCGGACCGGGTCCTGCCAGATCAGCTCCTCCCGGGGAACCTCCGGGCCGAGGTAGCGTGATACGGGGCCCATGTCGCGGTGCGTGAGCTTGAACCAGGCCCGGGCGAAGGCGTCGGCGAACTGCTGCGGGTGGGCGTGGAACCGGCGCGAGATCTTCTCGTAGACCGGGTCCATCCGCATCGACATGTCCGCCGTGGTCATGATCGGCGGGTGCTTCTTCGTCGGGTCGTGCGCGTCCGTCACCAGGTCCTTCTCGGCGACGTCCTTCGCCTGCCACTGCCACTTCCCCGCGGGGCTCTTCACCAGCTCCCACTCGTAGCCAAACAGCATGTCGAAGTAGCCGTTGTCCCAGCGGGTCGGATTCGGCGTCCACGCGCCCTCGATCCCGCTCGTGATCGTGTCGCCGCCCTTGCCGCTGCCGAAGCTGCTCTTCCAGCCGAGGCCCTGCTCCTCGAGGCGGGCGCCCTCGGGCTCCGGACCGACGTGCGGAGCTTCCGGAGCCGCGCCGTGACACTTGCCGAAGGTGTGCCCTCCGGCCGTCAGGGCGACGGTCTCCTCGTCGTTCATCGCCATCCGGGCGAAGGTCTCGCGGACGTCGCGGCCCGAGGCGACGGGGTCGGGCTTGCCGTTCGGCCCCTCCGGGTTGACGTAGATCAGCCCCATCTGGACGGCGCCGTACGGTCTCGCCAGGTCACGGTCGCCGCTGTAGCGCTCGTCGCCGAGCCACTCCGCCTCGGTCCCCCAGTCGATGTCCTCCTCCGGCTCCCAGATGTCCTCGCGCCCGCCGCCGAAGCCGAACGTCTTGAAGCCCATCGACTCCAGGGCGCAGTTCCCGGCCAGGACCAGCAGGTCGGCCCACGAGATCCTGCGGCCGTACTTCCGCTTGATCGGCCACAGCAGCCGGCGCGCCTTGTCGAGGTTGGCGTTGTCGGGCCAGCTGTTGAGCGGCGCGAAGCGCTGGTTGCCGGAGGCGGCGCCGCCCCGGCCGTCGCTGATGCGGTAGGTGCCGGCCGCGTGCCACGCCATGCGGATGAACAGCCCGCCGTAGTGACCCCAGTCCGCCGGCCACCAGTCCTGCGAGTCGGTCATCAGCGCGTAGAGGTCCTTCTTCACCGCGGCGAGGTCGAGGGTCTTGAACTCCTCGGCGTAGTTGAAGTCCTCGCCCATCGGATCGCCTTCGCGCGGGTTCTGGTGGAGGACCTTCAGGTTGAGCTGGTCCGGCCACCAGTCCCGGTTGGTCCTCGGCCGCTTGTGGCGTCCGCCCGTCACGGGGCACTTGCTGGCGTCGTCTGACATGGCGTCACTCCTCGTGCTCTGGAATCCGTCACTCGTGAGAGGGGGTTCGGTCGGCCGCCTGCAGGAGGCACTCGGGGCAGCGGCCCCAGTAGACGACCTCGGCTTCGTCGATCGCATAGCCCGGGTTGTCGGAGGGGGTCAGGCACGGGGCAGCGCCGACGGCGCAGTCGACGTCGACCATCCGGCCGCAGAGGCGGCAGACCAGGTGGTGGTGATTGTCGCCGGTCCGGTCTTCGTAGCGCGCCGGCGACCCGGCGGGCTCGATCCGCCGCAGCAGGCCCTTCTCGACCAGCGTGCCGAGGGCGTCATACACCCCCTGCCGGGAGATCGTGCCGATCTCGGCCCGGACGGCCCCGGCGATCTCCTCGGCCGTGCCGTGCGGAAGGCGCGACACCGCCGCCAGGACCGCCAGGCGCTGGGCCGTGACGTGGACGCCGTGCCGGCGAAGCAGGGCCACCGAGTCGAGAGACATGGCGGGAGTGTCCGCCGACTTCTGGATGTTGTCAAGAATTGTACTGGGTCCGCAAACCGGGACGATCGAGCCGGCAGAACGGGACGCCTACCGCCGCCCCTCGACGATCCGCTCCCGGCCGAAGCGGTCGGAATGGACCCGGACGGCGCGCCAGCCGGCGGCCCCGAGCCCGGCCGCGAGCGGGCCCGTCTGCATCGGGGCGCACTCGAGCAGCAGCGGCGCGCCCGGCGCCAGCCGCTCCACGGCCTGGTGCGCGAACTCGCGCGCCACCGCCAGCCCGTCGCCGGCCGCGACCAGCGCGGCCCGCGGATCGTGCTCGCGCACCTCGGGCTCGAGCGCGTCCAGCTCGTCCTCGCGAACGTAGGGGAGATTCGCCACCGCGAGGTCGAACGCCGGTGCCGCGTCGAGCGCGCCGCACAGGTCGCCCCGCACCAGCGCAACCTGCGACGCGACCCCGCACCGCGCCCGGTTCGCAGCCGCCAGCGACAGCGCCTCCGCCTCGCGCTCGACCGCCACGACCCGCGCCCGCGGGCGCGCCGCCGCGATCGCCAGCGCCAGGCAGCCGCTGCCGGTCCCGGCGTCCAGCACCAGCAGGTCGCGGTCCTCCGGGAGCCGCGAGATCGCCAGCAGCGCCAGCGCCTCGGTCTCCGGCCGCGGCACCAGCGCGCGGCCGTCGGTCAGCAGGTCCAGTTCCAGGAACGGCCAGTGGCCGACGACGTGCTGCAGCGGCTCGCGCCCGGCACGCCGCGCGACCAACGCCTCGAGCCGCGCGGCGGCCTGCGCCGCCAGCGCGTCGGCGCCGCGCGCGTGCAGCGCCCCGCGCGACAGCCCGGTCACCTCGCCCAGCAGGACCTCGGCCTCGAAGGCGGCGCTCTCGATCCCGGCGGCGGCGAGGCGGGCGCGCGCGGCGGCGAGCGCCTCGCGCAGCGAGCCAGGCGGGCCGGACGACCCGCTCAGGACGGCGCCTCGGCCTTGAGCTTCTCGGCCTGGTCGGCGTGGGCCAGCGCTTCGATCAGCTCGTTGAGGTCGCCCAGCATGACCTGGTCGAGCTTGTGGAGCGTGAGCCCGATGCGGTGGTCGGTGACCCGGTTCTGGGGGAAGTTGTAGGTCCGGATCCGCTCCGAGCGGTCGCCGCTCTTGACCATCGACGAGCGGGCCTGGGCCTCCTTGGCCGACTGCTCGCTGCGCCGCTTGTCCAGCACGCGGGCCCGCAGGATCTTCATCGCCTTGGCCAGGTTCTTGTACTGCGAGCGCTCGTCCTGGCACTGCACGACGATCCCGGTCGGCAGGTGCGTGATCCGGATCGCCGACTCGGTCTTGTTGACGTGCTGCCCGCCGGGCCCGCCGGCGCTGTACTTGTCGATCCGCAGGTCCTTCGACTCGTCGATCGCGACGTCGACTTCCTCGGCCTCCGGCAGCACCGCCACCGTCGCGGCCGAGGTGTGGATCCGCCCCTGGGCCTCGGTCTCCGGCACGCGCTGCACGCGGTGCACGCCCGACTCGTACTTGAGCCGCGCGTAGGCCCCGCGCCCGCGGACTTCCAGCACCGCCTCCTTGACCCCGCCGATCTCGCTCTCCGACAGGTCGACCAGCTCGCACGACAGCTTCTCGCGCTCGGCCCAGCGCTGGTACATCCGCACCAGGTCGGCCGCGAAGAGCGAAGCCTCGTCGCCGCCGACGCCGGCGCGCACCTCGAGGACCACGTTCTTGTCGTCGTCCGGGTCCTTCGGCAGCAGCAGGGCGCGCAGCGTCGCGGCCTGGCCCGCCAGCTGCTCCTCCAGCGCCCGCGCCTCGTCGCGGGCCATCGTGCGCAGCTCGTCGTCGGCCTCGTCGCGGACCATCGCCCGGGCCTGCTCGAGCTGCTGCCCGAGGGCGCGGTACGAGCGGAACGCCGCGACCAGCGGCTCCAGCTCGGCGAAGCGCCGGGCCTGCTCGCGGTACGCATCGACGTTCCCGGCGATCGCCGGGTCGGCCATCTTCGCGGAGACGGCGTCGAAGTCGCGCTCGAGGACCTCGAGCTTCGACAGGAAGGGCAGCGTTTCGCTCACGGAGCGGGGGCCTCCCCGGGCTGGGCCCGGCGGGGAGGCGCGGCGCCGGGCCTACTTCCCGGCGCGGCGCTTCTCGGCCAGCTTCTCCTGCTTGCCGTAGCGCTTCTGGAAGCGCTCGACGCGGCCGGCGCTGTCGATCAGCTTCTGCTTCCCCGTGAAGAACGGGTGGCAGGCGGAGCACATGTCCACGCGCATCTCCTTCTTGGTGCTGCGCGTGGTGAACGTGTTGCCGCAGGAGCAGACGACCTGGACTTCGTGGTACTCGGGGTGGATTCCGGGCTTCATCGCGGGTGTCCCTTCTCGCCCGACCAAGTCCGGTCGAAAGCCCGGCCTTGGCGTGGCGCAGCCGGCGGATACTAGGCGCTTTCCCGGGAGGCCGCCACCCCCCCGGCGCCGGGGGGCCGTCAGGCCGCCATCTGGTCCAGGAAGTCGGCGTTGCTCACGCTCTTCCGCAGCCGGTCCAGCAGCAGCTCCATCGCCTCGACCGTGCTCATCTGGTCCAGGACCTTGCGCAGCACCCAGACCCGCCGCAGCTGGTCCGGGGACATCAGCAGCTCCTCCTTGCGGGTCCCGGAGAGGTTCACGTTCATCGCCGGGAAGACCCGCCGGTCGGACAGGTCCCGGTCGAGGTGGATCTCCATGTTCCCGGTCCCCTTGAACTCCTCGAAGATCACCTCGTCCATCCGCGAGCCGGTGTCGATCAGCGCGGTCGCGAGGATGGTCAGCGAGCCCCCCTCCTCGACCTTGCGCGCGGTTCCGAAGAACTTCTTCGGCTTGGACAGGGCGGCGGCGTCGATTCCGCCCGAGAGGATCTTGCCGGTCGTCGGCTGGACCGCGTTGTAGGCCCGCGCCAGGCGCGTGATCGAGTCGAGCAGGATCACCACGTCGTCGCCGAACTCGACCATCCGCTTGGCCCGGTCGAGCACGATCTCGGCGACCTGGACGTGGCGGCTGGCCGGCTCGTCGAAGGTCGAGGCGATGACCTCGCCCCGGACCGTGCGCTGCATGTCGGTGACCTCCTCCGGCCGCTCGTCGATCAGCAGCACCAGCAGCTTGACGTCCGGGTGGTTCTCGGCGATCGCGTGCGCGATCGCCTGCAGGAACATCGTCTTGCCGGTGCGCGGCGGCGCGACGATCAGCCCGCGCTGCCCCTTGCCGATCGGCGCCAGCAGGTCGATCACGCGGCCGGTCAGGTTCTCCTTCGTCGTCTCCATCCGCAGCGGCGCGTCGGGGTGCCAGGGGGTCAGCTCCTCGAACTTCTTGCCCCGCGCCATCTCGGCCGCCGGCCGCCCCTGGACCGTCTCCAGCTCCTGCAGCGCGAAGAACTTCTCGCCGCGCCGCGGGTGGCGCAGCGGGCCCGTGACGAGGTCCCCGGTCCCGAGCCCGAAGCGCCGGATCAGCCCGGGCGCGACGTAGATGTCGTCCGGGCCCGGCAGGTAGCTGTGCTCGGGCGAGCGCAGGAAGCCGTATCCGTCGGGCAGCAGCTCGAGCACGCCGAAGGCGACGACGCGCTCCCCCTTCCGCACCTGCTCGACCAGGATCCGGTGGACCAGCTCCTGCCGCCGCATCAGCGACAGGCCCTCGATCGAGAGCGACTTGGCGAGCCGCGTCAGCTGGCCCGCGCGCATGTTCTTGAGGTCGTGGAGGTTCATGCGTCCTTCCCGGCGGGGCGCGCCAGCGCCTCGTCGACGATCCGCGACAGTTCCTTCATCCCGACCCCGGTATGGGCCGAGGTCGTCACCACCGGGACCCAGGGCGGCAGGTCGATCTCGCGCCGCACCTCGGCCGCCGCCTGGGCCGCGCGCGAGCCGGAGACCTTGTCGGCCTTGGTCAGCACGATCGCGAACGGGACCTCGCTCTCCAGGAGCAGCTCGGCCAGCGCGTGATCGAGCGGCTGCGGCGGGTGGCGGCTGTCGACCAGCTGCAGGGCCAGGCGGAGCGGCTCGCGCTGCCCGAGGTAGCTCGCGAGGAGCTGGTCCCACGCCGCGCGCGCGCTGGCCGAGACCCGCGCGTAGCCGAAGCCGGGCACGTCGACCACGTAGGCCCGGTCGTCCACCAGGTAGAAGAAGATCTCGCGCGTCCGGCCGGGGCTCTTGCTGACGCGGGCGATCCCCTTCCGCCCGACGAGCCGGTTGATCAGGCTCGACTTGCCGACGTTCGAGCGGCCGAGCAGGACGATCTCCGGCCGCCCGTCGCGCGGGAAATCCTCGGGGCGCGCCGCGGCGCGCACCATCTCGACGGTCTTCGGTCTCACCTGCCTGCCTTCGTCGGGTGCGCGGGCCGCCGTGCCGGGGCCCGCCGCCCTCGTCGTGCTGCCGGGGTCGCGGGGCGAGCCGAGGCTGGCCCGCGACAGGGTCGACGCCCCGGTCGAGCCGGGGCACCCTCGCGGAAGAGACTATCCCAGGTCCGGCCGCCGCGCAGCCGACGTCAGGACAGGTACTTGATCAGCAGGACCTCGTTCCCCTTCTCGCTGTAGATCAGCTCGTCCACCGTGCGGCTGGCCAGGAGCAGCCCGAACCCCCCGGGCCGCAGCCCCTTCTCGGCGCGCACGTCGGCGTGGGCCATCGGGTCCTCGGGGGGGTTCGAGACCGCGGCGTGGGGAAGCGCCTCGCGGTCGAAACCGGACCCCGGGTCGCGCACGTAGTAGACGATCGTGCGACGGGTCCGGATCGCCGCGACCTCGATCACCTTGTCGGGGTCCAGCTTCGCGCCGTGCTCGATCGCGTTGAACAGGATCTCCCGGAACGCCGCCATCAGGCTGTCGCGCTCGGGGTCCGGCAGGTCGCCGCGCATTTCGGAGAAGAACTGGACCAGCCGCTCGCCGGTGACGCGGCGCGCCGTCAGCCGAAGCGCGACCCAGTCCTCGTCGGCCGATGTGACCTCGATCGCCGTCCGCCAGCTCTCGTCGGCGGCCTCGATGGCCTCCCTCACCATCTCCGCGATCCGCGGGGCCTCGAACGGGGCGGTGAAGCAGGCGAAGACCCGCGCCCGGAGCGCTTCGATCACCTCTTCCGGGCGGGCCGTGGGGGCGAGCAGGATGACGGGGACGCCGGGCCGCGCGCCCCGCAGCTCGGCGAGCAGCGCGACGTCCTCGTGGATCGTCCGCTCGGGGTCGGTGATCAGGACGTCGTAGGCCTTCCGGCGCAGCTTCTGCAGCGCGTCCGCCGAGCCGTGGGCGAGTTCGTAGACGCACTCCGGCAGGCAGCCCTGCCGCATGACCTCCTCGGCGAGCGCGGGGTCGGTCCGGATGAACAGGATCCTGGCTGCCATCTGGCCCTCTCTCCGCGCCCGCCGATCGTGCCGCTACTTCGCCGAGTCCCGGTGCTCCTGGATCAGGTTGTCCACCACGTCGGGATCGGCGAGCGTCGTGGTGTCGCCCATCCCCTCGTACTCTCCGCCGGCGATCTTGCGCAGAATGCGCCGCATGATCTTCCCCGACCGGGTCTTCGGCAAGCCGCGGGCGATGTGGATCACGTCGGGCGCGGCGAAGGCGCCGATGACGTGCCGCACCTGTTCCTTGAGAGCGCCCTGGATCTGCTCCTTGTCCGCTCCCTCGAACCCGGAGCCGAGGATGACATAGGCGTAGATCCCCTGCCCCTTGATCGGGTGCGGGAAGCCGACCACCGCCGCTTCGGCGACCGCGTCGTGCGCCACCAGCGCGCTCTCGACCTCGGCCGTGCCCAGCCGGTGGCCCGAGACGTTCAGCACGTCGTCGATTCGGCCGGTGATCCAGTAGTAGCCGTCCTCGTCGCGCTTCGCGCCGTCGCCGGTGAAGTAGTAGCCCGGGTACTGCGTGAAGTAGGTCTCCTTGAAGCGGTGGTGGTCGCCCCAGACCGTGCGCGCCTGGCCCGGCCAGGGCGTCGCCAGGCAGAGCGCCCCGGACACGCCGTTCCCCTCGATGATCTTGCCGTTGGCGTCCATCACGACCGGCTTGACCCCGAAGAACGGGAGCGTCGCCGAGCCCGGCTTGGTCGGGGTCACGCCGGGCAGCGGCGTGATCAGGATTCCGCCGGTCTCGGTCTGCCACCAGGTGTCGACGATCGTGCAGCGCCCGTCGCCGACCACGTCGTGGTACCAGCGCCAGATTTCCGGGTTGATCGGCTCGCCGACGGTTCCCAGCACGCGCAGGCTGGTCCGCTGGTAGCGCTTGGGGAACTCGTCGCCGGCCTGCGCGATCGCGCGCAGCGCGGTCGGCGCCGTGTAGAAGATGTTGATCCCCAGGTCGTCGACCATCCGCCAGTAGCGGCCCGGGTCGGGGTAGGTCGGGATCGACTCGAACATCACCGTCGTCGCGCCGTTGGCCAGCGGCCCGTAGACGATGTAGGTGTGGCCCGTGATCCAGCCGACGTCCGCGGCGCAGCAGTAGATGTCGCCCGGGTGGTAGTCGAAGACCAGCTTGTGCGTGAAGGCGGCGTAGACCATGAAGCCGGCCGTGGTGTGCAGCACGCCCTTCGGCTTGCCGGTGCTGCCGGAGGTGTACAGGATGAACAGCGGGTCTTCCGGCCCCATCCACTCCTGGGTGCAGGTCGAGCGCTGCTTGCGGCACTCCTCGTCCAGCCAGTAGTCGCGGCCGGGCTCCATCTCGACGTCGGCGTCGGTGCGCCGCGCCACCAGCACGGTGTCGACCAGGGACATCCCCTCGATCGCGCGGTCGGTGATCTTCTTCAGCGGGATCTTCTTGCCGCCACGCAGCCCCTCGTTGGCGGTGACGACGACGCGGCACTTGGCGTCGATGATCCGGTCGCGCAGCGACTCCGCGGAGAACCCGCCGAACACGACGGAGTGGACGGCGCCGATCCGCGCGCAGGCCAGCATCGTGTAGACGGTCTCGGGGATCATCGGCATGTAGATGCAGACGCGGTCGCCCTTGCGCACGCCGTGCGCCTTGAGCACGTTGGCGATCCGGCAGACCTCGTGCTTGAGCTCGCGGTAGGTGATATGGCGGTAGACGCCCGGCTCGTCCGCGGCCCAGATGATCGCCGTCTTCTCGCCCTTGTCCTTCAGGTGGCGGTCTACGCAGTTGTAGCAGGCGTTGAGGCGGCCGCCGGAGAACCAGGCGAAGTCGACCTCGTCGTAGTCCGCGTCGAAGACGTTGCTGAACGGGTGGTACCAGCTGATCAGCTTGGCCTGCTCGGCCCAGAACCACTCCGGGTTGTCCAGAGACAACCGGTAGAGCCGGTTGTACTCCTCCATCGAGTTGATGTGGGCGCGTTCCTTGATGTGCGGCTTGACGGGGTAGATGGACTCGACGGACACGATCGACCTCCTCCCAGGAAACCTTCCCACTCCCGGATGGCGCTCACGGCCGCAGCCTGTCTCCCACGGCCGCTCAGGATGCGCGGGATGATACGAAAAGACGGCGCAGGGGCGGAAGCTGAACTTGCGGGTTTTTTTGCGCGCTCGGCGCGTTTACAAGACCGTTACTAGATACGGCTGAGTGTCGCGGACTTCGCCGGCGGCCGCGGAGGAAAAGGTGGCGGTGGCGGTGGTGGCGCGGCAGTGGCGGCGGCGGTCGCCGTCACGCGCGCTGCGCCGGCCTCAGTGGGCGCGATCGCCGTCCTCGCCCGTCTTCTCGAGGACCGGGAGCGCGACCGGCGGCCGCTCCAGCGCGGCCGGCAGGACCTCGTCCATGTGCCCGACCAGGACCACGGTCAACTCGCCAGCCACCTCGGACGGGATCTCGGCCAGGTCCTTCTCGTTCTCGCGCGGCAGGATCACCGTCCGGATTCCCGAGCGGTGGGCGGCCAGCACCTTCTCCTTGATCCCGCCGACCGGGAGGACCTTGCCGCGCAGCGTGATCTCGCCCGTCATCGCCACGTCGGGCCGGGCCGGAATGCCGGCCAGCATCGAGACCAGCGCCGTCGCCATCGCGATCCCGGCCGACGGGCCGTCCTTGGGGATCGCTCCCTCCGGGACGTGGATGTGGATGTCGAGCCGGCGGTAGAAGGCCGGATCGGTGCCGAGTTCCGCGGCCCGCGAGCGGACGTAGGTCAGGGCCGCGTTGGCCGACTCCTGCATCACGTCGCCGACCTGCCCGGTGACCAGCAGCTTGCCCCGGCCCGGCACGGCCGAGACCTCGGGGGTCAGGATCTCGCCCCCCACCGCGGTCCAGGCCAGCCCGGTCGCGACGCCGACCTCGCTCTCGCGGCGGGCCTCCGGCGGTCGGTAGCGCGGCACGCCCAGCAACTCCTCGGCCGCTTCCGGCGTGACCGTGAACGACCCCGACCACTCGCGATCGACCAGCTTGCGCGCCAGCTTGCGGCAGATCCGCGCCAGCTCGCGCTCGAGGCTCCGCACGCCGGCCTCGCGCGTGTAGCGCTCGACGACCAGCTGCAGCGTCGCGGCCGGCAGCTTGACCTGGCGCGCGGCCAGGCCGTGGGCCTCGAGCTGCTTCGGCACCAGGAAGCGCTCGGCGATCGCCAGCTTCTCGGGCAGCGTATAGCCGGCCAGCCGGATCGTCTCCAGCCGGTCCTGCAGCGGGGCCGGGACCGTGTGCATCACGTTCGCGGTGGCGATGAAGAAGACGTCCGACAGGTCGAGCTCGACGTCCAGGTAGTGGTCGACGAAGGCGTGGTTCTGCTCGGGGTCGAGGACCTCCAGCAGGGCCGCCGAGGGGTCGCCGCGGAAGTCGGTCGACATCTTGTCCAGCTCGTCGAGCAGGAAGACCGGGTTCATCGCCCCGGCCTTGCGCATCGACTGCACGATCCGGCCCGGCAGCGCGCCGATGTAGGTCCGGCGGTGGCCGCGGATCTCGGCCTCGTCGCGCACGCCGCCCAGCGAGA
>CAYZDB010000042.1:0-7521 GCA_964476985.1 uncultured Acidobacteriota bacterium
AGAAGGTCCGCGGCCACGGCGGCTACGTCGGCGACGACGGCGTGCCGCGGCTGAACGTGCTCGACCTCCAGCGCCAGATCCGCACGCTGCCGAAGCCGGTGATCGCAATGGTCGCCGGCTATGCGATCGGCGGCGGCCACGTGCTGCACCTGGTCTGCGACCTGACGATCGCGGCCGAGAACGCGCGCTTCGGCCAGACCGGCCCGCGCGTCGGGAGCTTCGACGGCGGCTACGGCGCCTCGTACATGGCGCGCGTGATCGGCCAGAAGCGGGCGCGCGAGGTCTGGTTCCTGTGCCGCCAGTACGACGCGCAGACGGCCCTGGCCTGGGGCCTCGTCAACGCCGTCGTGCCGGTCGAGCGGCTCGAGGAGGAGACGGTCGCCTGGTGCCGCGAGATCCTGGCCAACAGCCCGACCGCGATCCGCCTGCTCAAGGCCGCGCTCAACGCCGACTGCGACGGCCAGGCCGGCCTGCAGCAGCTGGCGGGCGACGCGACGCTGCTGTTCTACCTCACCGACGAGGCGAAGGAGGGGCAGCGCGCCTTCCTCGAGAAGCGCGCCCCCGACTTCCGCCGCTTCCCGCGCTTCCCGTGAGGGTCACGGTCGCCGCGCTCGAGACGGTGCGCGGCGGGCTGGCGCACCCCGCGTCCAACGCGCGCGCCCGCTGGACCGAGCGCGGCGGCGTGCTGCTCGTGCTGGCCTGCGAGCAGGGGCACCGCGGACAGGGCGAGGCTTCGCCCCTGCCCGGCTTCTCTCCCGACACGGCCGACGCGGCCTGGCGCGCGCTGGCCGGGCTGGCCGGCCGCGCCTTCCCGTGCGAGCTCGACCTCTGCCTGCCGGTTGCGCCACAGGTCGCGGCAATCCTGCGCGAGCACGCGCCGGCCGAGCCGTCGGTGCGCTTCGCGCTCGAGACCGCGCTGTTCGACCTGGCCGGCCAGCGCCTCGGCCTGCCGGTCTCGGTGCTTCTCGCCGGGTCCTGGCCGACCCGCGCGGTGCCGCTGGCGGCACTGCTCGACGGGGAGGGACCGGAGGCGCTCGTGGCGGGCGCGCGCGCGGCGCGGCTCGCCGGCTTTCCGGCGGTCAAGGTCAAGGTCGCGCGCCCGTGGCGCTTCGAGGCCGAGCTCGAGGCGCTCGAGCGCGTGCGCCTCGAGCTGGGCTCCCACGTCGCGCTGCGCCTCGACGCCAACGGCGCCTGGTCGCGCGCCGAGGCCCCGGTGCGGCTGGCCGCCCTGGCGCGCTTCCAGCCGGAGTTCGTCGAGCAGCCGGTCCCCGCCGATCAGCTCCCGGGCTGGCGCGACGCCCCGGTGCCGCTCGCGGCCGACGAGACGCTCGCGCTCGCCGAGGGATTCGACCGGCTGCGGGCCGAGGGGGGCGCGCAGGTCGCGGTCCTCAAGCCGACCGTGCTGGGCGGCCTCCTGCGCTGCCGCGCGCTGGCCGCCGAGGCGCAGGCGGCGGGGATGCTGGTGGTGATCAGCCACGCGCTGGAGGGGCCGGTGGCGCTGGCCGCCGCCGCGGAGCTGGCGCTCTCGCTGGAAACGGCCCCGCTGGCCTGCGGTCTCGCGCCGCACGCCGGGCTCGAGGCCTGGCCGGGTGCCGCGGTGAAGCAGCTCGCCGGCCCCGCGATCGTCCCGGCGCCGGTCCGCGGCCTCGGGCTCGCGCCGCTGGCCGGCTCCGCGTGAGCCTCTCGGTCCGCGACGCCGCGCGCGAGCGCCCCGCCGGCGACGCGCTGGCCGCTCCGGGCGGGACGCTCTCGTGGTCCGCCCTGGCGCGCGCGGTGCTCGCCGACGCCGCGCGGCTGGCCGGGGAGGCGCGGCTCGGGCGCGCCGACGGTCCGGCCCGCGTCGCCTTCACGGCGCGCGGCGACGCGCGAACGGTCGTCCGCGTGCTGGCCCTGATCGAGCTGGGGGTCCCGTTCGCGCCGCTCCACCCGCGGCTCGCCGCCGCGGAGCGCGCGGCCCAACTCGCGG
This sequence comes from uncultured Acidobacteriota bacterium, assembly GCA_964476985.1. Taxonomy (GTDB): domain Bacteria; phylum Acidobacteriota; class Polarisedimenticolia; order J045; family J045; genus JALOKP01. The sequence goes on from CAYZDB010000042.1 coordinate 1,967, forward strand.
CGCTCGCGCCCGTGCTCGAACTCGACGGGCTGGAGCCGGACGATCCGTTCGCGGCGCCGGCGGCCCGGGGCGCCGCGCCCGATCCGCCGGGCTCCGCCCCCGCCGACGACGAGCGCCCGCTGGCCCTGGTCTTCACCTCCGGAACCTCCGGCGCGGCGCGGGCCGCGGTGCTGAGCCGCCGCGCTTTCGCCGCCGCGGCCGCCGCGAGCGCGGCCCGCCTCGGCTGGCGCGAGGACGACCGGTGGCTGCTCGCGCTGCCCCTCGCGCGCGTGGGCGGGCTGTCGGTCGTCACGCGTTGCCTCGCCGGGCGGCGGGCGATCGCGCTGCCCGCCGACCCCGCGCCGGAGGCGCTCGCGGCGGCCTGCGCCGGGCAGCGCGCGACGCTGGCCTCGCTGGTCCCGGCGCAGCTCGCGCGGCTGATCGCCGCCGAACCGGCGGAGGGGGCGCTCGGCACGCTCCGCGCCGTGCTGCTGGGCGGCGCCGAGGCGCCCGACGCGCTGCTCCGCGAGGCGCGGGCCCGGCAGCTGCCGGTCCTTCCCACCTGGGGGATGACCGAGACCTGCGCCCAGGCCGCGACCGTGCCGCCGGGCTTCGAGCCCGACCCGGCGCACGGCTGCGGTCCGCCGCTCCCCGGCGTCGAGCTGCGGATCGCCGCGGGGCGGGTCGCGGTGCGCGGGCCGACGCTCTTCAGCGGCTACCTGCCGGACCCGGGCCCGCCGCTCGACGCCGGGGGCTGGTTCGCGACGCGCGACCTGGGCCGGCTCGACGGGCGCGGCTTCCTGCACCTGCTGGGACGCGCCGACGAAATGGTGATCGTCGGCGGGGAGAACGTGGCGCCGCGCGAGGTCGAGGCCGTGCTCGCGGCTGCGCCGGGAGTGGCCGCGGCGCTGGCCTTCGCCGTGCCCGACGCCGGGCTGGGAGAGGTGGTCGGGGCCGCGCTCGTGCGCGGTTCCGAGCCGACCCCGGGCGACGAGCTGCTCGCCGCCTGGATCGCCCCGCGGCTGGCCCCTTTCAAGCGGCCGCGCCGCCTGGCCTGGGTCGACGCCCTGCCGGAGACGGCGGACGGAAAGCCGGACCGCCGCGGGGCGGCGGCGCGGCTCGCCGCGTCCCTGCGACCGTTCCGCGTTTCCTGAGCGCCGCCGTTGGGCAACGCCCGCGAACGCGAGTACCCTCTCGCCGATGCGCTGGCGCCACCCGGGCGACCGCGCCCGGAGGAGCCATGAAAGCGTTCCGTATCGCCGTCCTGATCGTTCTCGCGGCCGCGCTCGCGGCACCGGCCCTCGCCGACACGATGCTCACGATGAAGTCCCACACCGATCCCGTGATGAACCAGCCCGCCAAGGACGAGACGACCACGACGTGGGTCGGCAAGGACCGGCTGGCCCGCCTCGGTGGCGACAGCTCGTTCATCATCCGCGGGGACCAGAACAAGATCTACATCATCGACGCCGCCGCCAAGACCTACTCCGAGCTCGAGCTTCCGGTCGACCTCACGAAGTACTTCCCGCCCGAGATGCAGGCCCAGATCGGGGCGATGCTGCCGCAGATGAAGATGACCGTGAAGATCACGCCGACCGAGCAGGCCAAGAAGATCGGCAGCTGGAACACCAAGCTCTACAAGGCCGAGATCGCCAACGCGATGGGCATGAAGATGGACATCGACATGTGGGTCACCAAGGACATCGCGATCGACATGGCGGCGTACAAGAACCTGGCGAACAGCCTGCAGGGCCTCCAGCTGGGGTTCGAGGACGTGGCCCGGGAGATGGCGAAGATCGACGGGATCTCCGTCCTGACCGAGAACACGATGAGCATCATGGGCAACACCGTGAAGTCCCGCGAAGAAATCGTCTCGGCCGAAACCAAGGCGGCTCCCGCCGGCACCTACGACGTCCCGGCCGGGCTGACCAAGGAGACGTTCAACCCGATGAAGGGGGCCGGCAAGTAACCCCCTCGCTCCGAGCCGCCGCGACGGGCCCGGCTCCGGCCGGGCCCGTTCCGTTTCAGGCCGAAAGGGCGCGGAAGACGCGCAGCCACTCCTCGGGGAACGGCACCCGCTCGAAGCTCCGGCCGTCGACCGAGACGTGGACCGTCTGGACCAGCGCCACGACCGCCCCCCCGGCGCGCTCGATCCGGTGGGCGACCACCGCCTCGGTCGGCTCTACCCGTGCGAGGACCGGGCCGGCGACGAGGGTGTCGCCGAAGCGCAGCGGGGCCAGGTAGTCGGCCTCGGCGTGCCGGATCGGCGCCAGGTGCCGGCCTTCGCGGAGGATCCGCGGCAGGTCCAGGCCGCCCGCGGCGAGGGTCGCCATGAACGCGTCGTGGGCGTACTCGAAGAACCGCGCGAAGAAGACCACCCCCGCCGCGTCGACGTCCTGCAGCCGGACCGCGAGCGGGTGGCGGTGCCGCCCGCCGGGCGCCGCCAGGATCTCCTCGCGGGAAAAGAGCGGGATCGCCATCGTCGTCTCCCCTGCGCTCACTCGCCCGAGCGCTCGCGCTGCGCCTGCTCGACCAGGTCCCGGAGCAGCGCCGCGAAGAGCGCCGGCTGGTCGAGGAAGGGCCAGTGCCCGGCGGGCGCGACCGCGAGCGTCGGCACCGCGGACTCGCGCAGCAGCTCCAGCGAGCGCGCGCTGGCCCCGCCCGGCGCGCCCGCGACGTAGTACTTGGGCATCGGCAGCGCCGCGAGGCGGCGCGCCAGCCCCTCGCCGTGCGAGAGCGCGACGAGGTCGAGCGAGTGGCGGTGGAAGACGCGCGGGTCGGCCAGCCGCAGGCTGGCGTAGTAGCCGCGCTGCGCGCGCTCCTTCCCGCCGGCGCGGTAGACCGCCTCGCGCAGCCGGTCGAAGCCGGAGGCGACGAACTCCTCCAGCGGCTCGGCTGCGGCCCGGCCCGAGAAGACCGCGTCGGCCCCGGCCTTGTTCCCGTCGACGTCGACCAGCGCGAGCACCAGTCCCGGGTGACGCTCCGCCAGCAGCTGGCCGAGGACCCCGCCCAGCGAGTGGCCGACGACGACCGCCGGCGCCTCGCCGCGACGGCGCCAGAAGTCCGCCAGCTGCTCGACCGTCTCGTCGAGCGAGGGGGCCCGCTCGGGCCAGGCGCTGCGGCCGTAGCCGGGCATGTCGGGCGCGACCTGCCGGTAGCTCCGCAGCTCGGGCGCCGCCAGCAGCCCCTCGAACGACAGCCCCGACTCCCCCAGCCCGTGGATGTAGAAGATCGTCGCCGCCGGGTCCTCCGGCCGGGTCTCGCGCACGAACCAGCCGTCCTCCACCGCGTGGCTCCAGCGCACCGCGCCTCCCCTCCGGCTCAGTACTGGATCAGGGACCCTTCCTGCTTGGCGCGCCGGACCGCGATCCGCGCGCCGAACAGGCCGAGCGGCACCAGCACCGCGGAGAAGACGAGCAGCGCCAGCAGGTCGGGGGCGAGGGTGGCGAGGTCGCGCCCCTGGAGCAGCGCGCCGCGCACGGCGTTGTTGGCGTAGTAGACCGGCACGAGCTTCGAGATCCAGCTGATCTGCGCCGGGAGCGCCTGCTGCGGGATGATCACGTTCCCGAACAGCAGCGAGAGCGAGGTGATCACGAAGTCGAGCGGGTTGCCGCGCTTGAAGTAGAGCACGAACCCGGCCGACAGGACGCCGATCCCCGACAGCGCGAGCGAGGTCAGGACGACCGCCAGCACCGCACCCACCAGGCTCCCCAGTTCCAGCCGCACGCCGAAGACCAGCACGCCGAAGACCAGGTAGGCCGCCGCCTGCAGCCCCGCGTAGCCGTAGCTGTAGGCCGACGAGGCGAGCACCAGGTGGCCCAGCTTGGCAGGCGTGACGAGCATCGCCTCGAGCGTCCCGGTGGCCTGCTCGGAGCGGATCGACGAGCTGAAGGAGTGGAGCGAGACGTCGAGGAAGCGGTTCACCATCAGCCCGACCAGCGCGAAGCTGTAGTAGTCCAGCCCGCCGGTCTGGGAGGCGAGCCGCGCCGGGTCGGAGGCGCCGGTGATGAAGCGCGCCATGAAGTACCAGACGGTCGCGCTGACGAACAGCCCGATCGCGGAGAGCAGGAAGGCCAGGCGGTACGAGGTCTCGGTCTGGAAGTCCCGCAGCAGGAAGGCCCAGACCGTGCGCGGGAAGTTCCTCACGGCGCACCCGGCTTCCCGGCCGCGGCCGACCCGCGGTCCTCGACCAGCTCGCGGAAGACCGTCTCCAGCTCCGGCTCCTCCGGCTCGGCGGCCAGGATCCGGGCCCCGCCCGCCACCAGCTCGCGCAGCACCGGGTCGAGCCCGGCGTCGTCCTTGGCCAGCCGCACCAGCAGTTCGACCGCGTCGTCGGTGGCGGTCCGCGCCAGCACCTGGCCGGTCGCGAGCGCGGCGGGAACCGTGCCGGCCAGGCGCAGGCGGTAGACCACCCCGCCCAGCCCGCGGTGCCGCAACTCCTCGGGCGTCCCCTCGGCCCGCAACTCCCCTTTCGCGATCACCACGACGCGGTCGCACAGCGCCTCGGCCTCGCGCAGGTTGTGCGTCGCCAGCAGGATCGTCTTGCCGTCGCGGCGATGCAGTTCCTCCTGGATCCACTCGCGCTGGACCGCCGCGCTGACCGGGTCGAGGCTGCGGGTCGGCTCGTCCATCAGCACGATCGGCGGGTCGGCCAGCAGGGCCCGCGCGATTGCCAGCCGCTGCTTCATCCCCGACGAGAAGTCCGAGAAACGGCGGTTGGCGTCGGACCCCAGCTGGACCTTCTCGAGCAGCGCGGAGACGCGGGCCGTGCGGGCCGCGCCGGACAACCCGTGCAGGCGCGCGAAGAAGTCGAGGTTCTCGCGCGCGGTGAGGCGCCAGTAGAACGACCGCTCGTCGCCGTGAACGAGCCCGAGCCGGTCCGGAAGGGTCGGGTCCCCGGCGGGCACGCCGAACAGCTCGGCGCGTCCCTTCTCGGGCAGCACCAGCCCGCAGAGGATCTTGAGCAGCGTCGTCTTCCCGGCCCCGTTCGGCCCGAGCAGCCCGACCAGCTCCCCTTCCCTGACCGCGAAGTCGACGCCGCGCAGCGCCTCCACGCGCTCGGGGCGGCGGAAGGGCGCGCGAGCGATCTCCTTGACCGTCCGCTTGCGCGGAAAGGACTTGAAGAGGCCGGCCACCAGGACGGCGTCGCGGGCGGCGGCGGGTGCGGAAGCGGTCGCGGTCACGGGGCGCAAGGATATCGAAATTCGGCGGAACCGCGATCCGGCGCCCGCACCGGGCCCGTTCCGGCGTACGGCGCGCGCCGCCGGACGGCTGCGACGCCGGCCCGGAGGCGGCGCACCGCGCCCCGGCGGCGCCGATGTCGGCGCGCATGTCGGCGACGCGCCGTTGCCCTTTTTCCCGCGCTCGTCTACCATCCGCCGCGGTTGACGGGGTCGGAGAGCGATCGCCACTCTCTCCGACGGAGGATGTCTTGCCGGACACGGTCGTCGTGATCCCGGCCCGCTGGGGCTCCTCGCGCTTCCCCGGCAAAGTTCTCGCTACCCTCGGATCCCGGCCGCTCCTGCTGCACGTCTGCGAGCTGGCGCGCCGGGCGACGAGCGTGCGCGAGATCGTCG
>CAYZDB010000042.1:7531-14462 GCA_964476985.1 uncultured Acidobacteriota bacterium
CCGAGGCCGCGGCGGGCGCGGGGTTCCGCGCGGAGATGACGCGACCCGACCACGCGAGCGGCACCGACCGCGTCGCGGAGGTCGCCGCGCGTCTCGACGCCGAGGTCGTGATCGGCCTGCAGGCCGACGAGCCGTTCCTCGCGCCGGCCGACGTCGACGCGCTGGCCGGCGCGCTGGCGGCGCCCGAAGGGCCGGCGCTGGCGACGCTGGCGGTCCCGCTGCTCGACCCGCGGGACTTCGCCAACCCCAACGTCGTGAAGGTCGTCGCCACCCCGGGCGGGCGCGCGCTCTATTTCTCGCGCTCGCCGATCCCCTACCCGCGCCCCGCCGAGGGCGCGCTCCCCTTCCCCCCCGCCGGCCCCGCACCGGGCGTCACCTGGCGCCACGTCGGCGTCTACGCCTGGCGGCGCGAGGCCCTGCTGCGTTTCGCCTCGATGGGCCCGTCGGCGCTCGAGCGGACCGAGGGGCTCGAGCAGCTGCGGGCGCTCGAGGCCGGCTGGACGATCGCCGTGCTGCGCGCGCTGGGGGAGCCGTTCGGCGTCGACACACCCGAGGACCTCTCCCGTGCCGAGCAGCGGCTCGCGCGGCGGAGCGGAGACAGCAGCCGATGAACCGTCGCGAGGACACGCGCTACATCTTCGTCACCGGGGGCGTCACCTCGTCGCTGGGCAAGGGGCTGGCGGCGGCGTCGATCGCCAACCTGCTCGAGTCGCGCGGCTTCAAGGTCCAGATCCAGAAGCTCGACCCCTACATCAACGTCGATCCCGGGACGATGAACCCGTTCCAGCACGGCGAGGTCTTCGTCACCGAGGACGGCGCCGAGACCGACCTCGACCTGGGGCACTACGAGCGCTTCACCTCGATCACCACCGGCCAGCGCAACAACTACACCACCGGCCGGATCTACAACCAGGTGATCGAGCGCGAGCGTCGCGGCGACTACCTGGGCGGCACGGTCCAGGTCATCCCGCACATCACCGACGAGATCAAGCGCGCGATCCGGGACCTGGCCAACGGCCACGAGATCCAGCTGGTCGAGATCGGCGGCACGGTCGGCGACATCGAGTCGCTGCCGTTCCTCGAGGCGATCCGCCAGTTCCGGCTCGAGGTCGGCCCGCAGCGCGCGATCTTCATCCACCTGACGCTGGTTCCCTGGCTGCCGGCCGCGCACGAGCTGAAGACCAAGCCGACGCAGCACTCGGTGCGCGAGCTGCGCGCGATCGGGATCCAGCCCGACGTCCTGCTCTGCCGCTGCGACCGGCCGCTGCCGCACGACGTGCGGGCCAAGATCGCGCTGTTCTGCAACGTGAGCGAGGACCAGGTCATCGCCGCGCCGGACGTCTCGAGCATCTACGAGGTCCCGCTGCGCTTCTCATCGGAGGGGATCGACGAGATCATCTGCAAGCTGCTCGACCTTCCCTACCGCAAGCGCAACCTCGCCCCCTGGGAGGAGCTGGTCTCCCGCGTCAAGAACCCCGTCGACACGGTGACGATCGGGATGGTCGGCAAGTACGTCGCCTACGAGGACTCGTACAAGTCGCTCAACGAGGCGCTGCGCCACGGCGGCTTCGCGCACAAGATCAAGGTCGAGCTGGAGTTCCTCGAGGCCGAGAAGTTCGAATCGGCCGACCCCGGGACGGAGCTGTCCCGGCTCGACGGCGTGCTGGTCCCGGGCGGCTTCGGGATCCGCGGGATCGAGGGGATGATCCGCGCCATCACCTACGCCCGCGAGCACGGGATCCCGTTCTTCGGGATCTGCCTCGGGATGCAGTGCGCGACGATCGAGATGGCCCGCAGCCTGCTGGGCCTGCGGCGCGCCCACTCGACCGAGTTCGACCCCAACACGCCCGACCCCGTGATCGACCTGATGGCCGAGCAGCGCGAGATCGAGGCCAAGGGGGGCACGATGCGGCTGGGCGCGTACGCCTGCCGGCTGTCGCCGGGCACGCTGGCCCACCAGCTCTACGGCCGGCCGGAGGTCAGCGAGCGCCACCGCCACCGCTACGAGTTCAACAACGCCTACATGGACCGCCTGCGCGAGGCGGGCGTCGTCTGCTCGGGGATCAACCCCGACCGCAACCTGGTCGAGATCATCGAGCGGACCGATCACCCGTGGTTCCTGGCCTGCCAGTTCCACCCCGAGTTCAAGAGCCGGCCGCTCGTCCCGCATCCCCTCTTCCGCGGCTTCGCCGGCGCGGCGCTGCGGCGCAAGCGGGAGCGCAGCGCGTGAGCGCGGCGGCGGTCCTCCCCGTCCCGCCCGTCGAGCTCGCCCCCGGCGCGGTGGCGGGCGGCGGCGGGCCGCTGCTGGTGATCGCCGGGACCTGCGTCGTCGAGGGCCGCGAGAGCGCGCTCGGCCACGCCCGGGCGCTGGCGGCGATGACGCGCGAGCTGGGGCTGCCGCTGGTCTTCAAGGCGTCGTACGACAAGGCCAACCGGACCGCGGTCGACTCGTTCCGCGGGCCCGGGGCGGCCGAGGGGCTGGCGATCCTGGCCGAGGTCCGCGCGGCCACCGGGCTCCCGCTGCTGACCGACGTGCACGAGCCGTCGCAGTGCGCGGCCGCAGCGGCGGTCGTCGACGTGCTGCAGATCCCCGCCTTCCTCTGCCGCCAGACCGACCTGCTGCTGGCCGCCGCGGCCACGGGGCGGGTGGTGAACGTCAAGAAGGGGCAGTTCCTGGCCCCGGAGGACGCCGAGCACATCGTCGGCAAGCTGCGCGCCGGCGGCGCGCGCGGGGTCCTGCTGACCGAACGCGGCACGACCTTCGGCTACCACAACCTGGTGGTCGACCTGCGCTCGATCCCGACGATGCGGGCGCTGGGGGTCCCCGTCGTCTTCGACGCGACCCACTCGGTCCAGCGCCCGGGCGGCCAGGGCCGGGCCTCGGGCGGCGACCCGCAGCACATCCCGGCGCTGGCCCGGGCGGCGGTCGCGGCGGGAGCCGACGCGGTCTTCCTGGAGGTGCACGAGGACCCGGCCCGCGCGCTCTCCGACGGGCCGAACGCGCTGCGGCTGGACCTCGTCCCGGGCCTGCTCGGCTCGCTGCGCGAGATCCACCGGCTGGTCCGCGGCGCGGCCGGCGAGGCGGCCCGGTGAGACACCCCGAGGGCCAGCGCGTGATCGAGGCCGAGGCCCGGGCGCTGGCCGCGCTGGCCGCGCGGCTCGGCCCGGCCTTCGACGACGCAGTCGACGCGATCCTGGGCACGCCGGGCCGCGTGGTCCTGACCGGGATGGGCAAGAGCGGGCTCGTGGCGCGCAAGATCGCGGCGACCCTGGCCTCGACCGGGACGCCTGCGCTCTTCCTCCACCCGGCCGAGGCGATCCACGGCGACCTCGGGATGATCGTCAAGGGGGACGTCGTGGTCGCGCTCTCGCAGAGCGGCGAGACGGCGGAGATCCTGGGCGTGGTCGAGGCCGTGCGGCGGCTCGGGGGGACGCTGCTCGTGATGACCGGACGCGCCGGCTCGACCCTCGGCCGCGAAGCCGACCTGCTGCTCGACACCTCGGTCGCGGAGGAGGGCTGCCCGCTCGGCCTGGCGCCGATGGCCAGCACCACCGCGATGCTGGCGCTGGGCGACGCGCTGGCCGCCGCGCTGATGGTCGCGAAGGGGTTCTCGGAGGAGGACTTCGCGCGGCTGCACCCGGGGGGCCGGCTGGGCCGGAAGCTGGCCCGCGTGCGGCAGTTCATGCACACCGGCGAGGCCGTGCCGCGGGTCGCCCCGGCGACCCCGATGGGTCAGGTCGTGCTCGAGATGAGCCGCAAGAGGCTGGGCTCGACGGCAGTGGTGGACGACGCCGGCCGGCTGCTCGGGATCGTCACCGACGGCGACCTGCGCCGGCTGCTCGAGCGCGACCCGACCCCGCTCGACCGGACGGCCGCGGACGCGATGACCGCGCGCCCGGTCTCGATCGCCGCCGACGCGCTGGCCTCGGCCGCCCTGGCGCTGATGGAGGAGCGGAAGATCACGATGCTCCCGGTCGTCGCCCCGGACGGGACGCTCGAGGGGATCGTGCAGATCCACGACCTGTGGGGCACGCAGCTGTTCTGACCCGCACCCCGGCCCGCCGCCGGTCGCGTTCCGGGCGTGATTTGGTATCGTGGGCGCCATGGACGGGACCGACCTGAAGGAGTGTGCCGCCCGGGTGCGGCTGCTGCTGTCCGACGTCGACGGGACGCTGACCGACGGGTTCCTCTACTACGTCGGCGACGCCGTCGGGCTGCGCTTCTCGGTCCGCGACGGGCTGGGCCTCGTGCTGGCGCGGCAGGCCGGCCTGGTGACGGGCGTGGTCTCGATGCGCGGCACCCCGTCGGTCCGTCACCGCGCCGAGGACCTGCGCCTGGACGAGGTCCACCTCGCGGTCGACGACAAGGCCGCGGTGCTGCGCCGGATCCTGGCCTCGCGCGGGATCCCGCGCGAGGCGGCCTGCTACGTCGGGGACGACCTGAACGACCTCCCGGCCTTCGCCGAGGTCGGGTTCCCCGTCGCCGTCGCCGACGCGGCCGAGGAAGTCCGCCGCGCGGCCCGCTTCGTCACGCGCCGGCCGGGGGGCCAGGGGGCCGTGCGGGAGGTCGTCGACCTCCTGCTCGCGGCCCGCGCCGGCAGGGAGCCGTCATGAGGGTCCTGATCTTCCTGCTCGCCGCCGGCTTCGCGATCGTCGTGCTCTGGGTGGCGCTGGCCAACGCGGGCCAGGAGGTCACGCTGACGCTCGGCGCGGGCGGCGTGGCGCGCACGCTGTCGATGGCCGAGGTGATCTTCGGCAGCGTGCTGGCCGGGGTCTTCTTCATCGGCCTGCTGGCGGTCGTCGAGGGGATCACGCTGCGGGTCGAGAACCTGCGGCTCAAGCGCCGGCTGCACCAGCTGGAGGAGGAGATCCTCGACCTGCGCAACCTGGCGATTTCCGGCACCGGCGCGCTGGCGCCGGGACGCGGCGCCGAGGCGGTCCCGGCGTCGTCGAACGTCCTGCTGCCCGACGACGAGCCATGAGCGCCCTGCTGCTCCTGCTCGCCTTCCTCGCCGGGGTGATGGTCAGCGTGCTCGTCACCTCGCTGGTGGTCCGCCTGCGCCCGGAGCGCGAGGAGGGCGGCCCGGCGCGGACGCTGGCCGAGCGCGCGGTGGCCGAGGTCGTGGCCGAAGACCACCCCGCCGCCGCCGCGCTGCGGCACGCCGTCGAGGGCGGACCGGGGGACCACGCGCTCTTCCTGCTGCTCGCCGACCAGCAGTCGCGCGCCGGCGACGCCGCGCGCGCCGCGCGCACGCTCGAGGTCCTGCTGGCGCGCCGCGACCTGGCGGACCGGACGCGGGCCGCGGCCCTGCTGCTGCGAGCGCGGGTGCTCGAGCGCGCGGGCGACCTGGAAGCGGCCGTCGCCGCCTGCGAGGAGGCGGAGGCCGCGGCGCCCGGCTGGGCCGCGCCGCTGGTCGCGCTCGAGCAGCTCCAGACCGGCCTCGGGCGGATGCGCGACGCGGTCGCCACCGCGGGGCGCCTGGCCTCCGTCGATCGCGAGCGCGGGCGGATCGTCTCGGCCCGCCGGCGCGTCCTGCTGGCCCGCGAGCTGCTCGCCGACGGCCTGCCGCGCGAAGCGGCCCGCGAGGCCGAGCGCGCGCTGTCCGAGGTCCGCGCGCTGCCGGCGGCGGAGATGGCGCTGGGCGACGCGCTCTACCAGTCGCGCGACGCCAGGAAGGCCCGCGAAGCCTGGCTGCGCGCCGCGCAGGGGTCGCCGGCGCTGGCCCCGCTGGTGGTCGACCGGCTGGAGGAGCTGGAAGGACCGGCGGGCGGGCGCGAGGCGGCGCGCCAGTTCGCGCGCGAAGCGCTCTCGCGCGACCCCGAGGGGCCGGCCGCCTGGCGGCTCACCGGCTGGCTGGCCGACGACGCGCTGCGCCGCGGCCAGGCGGCCGAGGCCCGCGGCTTCGTCGAGCGGATCGAAGAGCTCGCCCCGCGCTCGTCGGCGGTTCCGCGGCTGCGCGGGCGCCTGGCGCTGCTGGAGGACGGCGCGACGAGCCGCGCGCTGGTCGCGTTGCGCACGCACTGGGAGGGGATCGGCGGCTGGGGCGACCCGTGGCGCTGCCAGCGCTGCGGCTGCAGCGTCGCCGACTTCGAGTGGCGCTGCCCGTCGTGCCGGGCCTGGGAGTCCCTGGCCTGACCGTCAGAGCAGGTTGAGCTGCGCTTCAACCGAGGCCAGCCGCTGCGGTGAGACCAGGTCGCGCACCATCGCTAGCTCCTCGCGCACCAGCCCCTCGAGCGGTTCCGCCGGCGCGCCGCCCCAGCGATCGCGCAGCGCGCGCGCCAGGGCCTCGCGGTCGAACACGCCGTTGCGGTCGAGCACGATCCCCTCGAACGGCTCGCCGGCCGGCCCCATCCGCCGCACGCAGGCGACGACGAGGTTGCGCACCGCGGCGCCGATCTCGAGCCGAAGCTGCTGGTAGACCAGCGCGTGGCGGCGGTTGAAGGCCTCGACCGCGTCGAGCAGTTCGGGCGAGGGCGGGTCGGAGGGCGGCATCGCCAGGGGGCCGTCCTCGGCCGCGGCGCGCGCGGCCCGGGCCAGCGCTTCCAGGTGGGCCTCGGCTCCGAAGACCGCGCTGGTCAGGGGGCCGGTCGGCGAATGCTCGGCCTGCGCGAGTTCCGCGGCCGAGAGCGGCTCCCACGGGAGGGCTTCGGGCGGCGGCGCGGCGGGCGGCGCCGCGAGAGGCGGCGGCGGGAAGGTCGGCGGCGCGAGCGCCGGCGGCGCTGCGAGAGGCGCCGGCGCCGGGGGTCCGCCGAGCGGCCCCGTCAGGTCGGCCTCGGTCCAGGGCATCGCTTCCCACGCCGGTTCGGGCGCGGGCCCAGGCCCGGCCTCCAGCACGGGCGTCGCGTCCGCCCCCCCCCGCTCGGCGGGGGCCGGCGCCGCCCGCGCCGCAGGCCCCGGCTCCGCCCCCGCGGCCGCCGCGGCCGCGGGCGA
>CAYZDB010000043.1:0-14273 GCA_964476985.1 uncultured Acidobacteriota bacterium
GGACCGGGTCGACTTCGACTTCGGCGACGAGCGCGCGGTGCCGCGCGAGGACCCCGAGAGCAACTACGACATGGCGCGCCGCGCGCTGTTCGACCCGCTCGGCGCCGCGCCTGCCCAGGTCTTCCGGATGGAGGCCGACGACTTCGACCTGGACGCCGCGGCCGAGCGCTACGGCGCGCTGCTCCCCGAGCCGGTCGACCTGGTGCTGCTGGGGGTCGGCGCCGACGGCCACACCGCGTCGCTCTTCCCCGGCCAGCCGGCGCTGGACGAGACCGTCCGCCGCGTCGCCGTGGTGCGGGGGCCGAGGCCGCCGGTGCTGCGGATGACGGTCACGCCGCCGGTGCTGGTCGAGGCGGGCGAGATCATCGTGCTGGCGACCGGGACCGACAAGGCCGAAGCGGTCCAGCGCGCGGTCGCGGGACCGTGGGACCCGATGATCTGCCCGGCGCAGCTGGCGCGGCGTGGGACCTTCGTGCTCGACCGCGCGGCGGCGGCGCTGCTGCCGCCCCACCGCTGAGGAGCTGGCTCGAATGGCCTGGGAATACAGCGAGAAGACCAAGCAGATCTTCATGGACGCGGTGCAGGGCAAGCCCGGCACGCACCTCGGCGAGATCGAGCAGCCCGACGGCTTCGGCGAGCACGGCTCGATCGCCTGCGGCGACGCGCTGCGCTTCACCTTCCGGGTCGAGCGGCACCCGGAGGACCCGCTGCAGGACCGGATCGTCGAGGCCCGCTACCTGACCTTCGGCTGCACCTCGGCGATCGCGGCCTCCGAGGCGCTCTGCTCGCTGATCGAGGGCGGCGGCTACTCGCCGGTCGGGGCGTTGAAGATCACGAACCACGACATCGTCGACTTCCTCGGCGGGCTGCCGGAGCAGAAGATCCACTGCTCGGTGATGGGGGCCGAGGCGCTCGAGGCCGCCGTCTTCAACTGGGCCCAGAAGCGGGGCGTCGACCTCGAGGCGCTGGGGATCGACCTCCACGCCGAGGACAAGGAAGAGGGCCGGATCGTCTGCCAGTGCTTCTCGCTCTCCGAGCCCTACCTCCGGCGCAAGATCCGGGAACTGGGACTGAAGACGATCCCGGAGATCACCGGCGCGGTCAAGGCCGGCGGGGCCTGCATGTCGTGCCACCACAAGCCGGGCGGGCTGCAGGACCTGCTGGACGAGGCTTGGGGGCGCAAGGCGACCAGCTTCGTGCCGCTCCCGGAGTTCCCCGCGCCGCGCGAGCGGGCGGCGGCGGTCAACGTCGCCGCGGCGATCGGCAAGCCGGTCCTCTCGCCGTTCCAGTTCGCGAAGCAGGTCGAGCAGGCGCTCGACCAGTACGTCCGCCCGCAGCTCCGCCGCGACGGCGGGGACCTCGAGCTGGTCGACGTCAAGGACACCGCGATCTTCATCCAGCTCAAGGGGGCCTGCGCCGGCTGTCCCAACTCGACCCAGACGATGAAGCTGATGGTGGAGCGGACGCTCAAGGAGATGGTCGACGAGCGGATCCGCGTGGTCGCGGTCTGAGCGCGGGAGGCCGGCCGTGCTGACCTACCTCGACAACAACGCCACGACCCGGGTCGCGCCCGAGGTGCTGGACGCGATGCGGCCGTTCCTCGAGGACCAGTTCTTCAACCCCAGCTCGGCCTACGAGAGCGCGCGCGGCCCGGCCGCCGCGATCCGGCAGGCCCGGCAGACGGTCGCGGCGGCGCTGGGGGGCGTGGCCCCGGACGAGGTCCTCTTCACCTCGTGCGCGACCGAGAGCCTCAACGCCGCGCTCTTCGGCGCGGTCCGGGCCAACCCCGCGCGGCGCCACGTCGTGACCAGCGCGGTCGAGCATCCCGCGGTGCTGGAGGTCTGCAGGGACCTGGCGCGCGACGGCCTCGAGGTCGAGTTCCTGCCGGTCGACCGCGCCGGGCGGCTCGATCCGCGGGCGCTGGTCCGCGCGGTCCGCCCCGACACGCTGCTCGTCGCGCTGATGCACGCCAACAACGAGACCGGCGTCGTCTTCCCGATCGCCGAGCTGGCCCGGCTGACCCGGGAGATCGACCCGTCGGTGCTCTTTCTCACCGACGCGACCCAGACCATGGGCAAGCTCCCGCTCGACCTGGCGGGCGAGCTGGCGGCGGTCGACCTGCTCGCCTTCTCCGGCCACAAGCTGCACGCCCCCAAGGGGGTCGGCGCGCTGTTCGTGCGGCGCGGGACGCGGGTCCGGCCCTTCCTGGTCGGCGGCCACCAGGAGTCGGGGCGTCGCGCCGGAACGGAGAACGTGGCCGGGGTCGTCGCGCTCGGCGCGGCGGTCGAGCGGGCGCAGCGCACGCACGCCGCAGACGAAGCCCGGATCCGCGGGCTGCGCGACCGGCTGGAGTCCGGCCTGCTCGCAACCCTGCCCTGCGTCGAGGTCAACGGCGCCGGGGCCGAGCGCCTGCCGAACACGCTCAACCTCTCGGTCCACTTCATCGAGGGCGAGGGGATGCTGTTCGAGCTGAACCGCGCCGGGATCTGCGCCTCGTCCGGCTCGGCCTGCACCTCGGGCTCGCTCGAGCCCTCGCACGTGCTGCGCGCGATGCAGGTCCCGTTCACCGCGGTCCACGGCTCGATCCGCTTCTCGTTCAGCCGCGACAACACCGACGCCGACGTCGACCGCGTGCTGGCCGCCTTCCCGGAGATCGTCCGCGGGCTGCGCCGGCTCTCCCCCTACTGGGACCCGGCGCACGACCGCCCCCGGCCGGAAGCCGAGCCGATGATGCGCGGCTGACCCGGGGTCCCCGCGGCGACGGCCGCGACCCCTTGTAGAACCGCGCCCCCGCTTGAAGGACAATCCCCGCCTCACCGCCCGGCCGGGCCGCCCGGCCGTCCGAGGACCGCATGGCCTGGACCCCCGACGCCACCGACCGGCTCGCCGTCAACACGATCCGCACGCTCGCCATCGACATGGTCGAGAAGGCCAACTCGGGCCACCCCGGGCTGCCGCTCGGCGCGGCCCCGATGGCCTACGTCCTCTGGCAGCGCCACCTGGTGGTCAACCCCGCCGACCCGAAGTGGCCCGACCGCGACCGCTTCGTGCTCTCCCCGGGGCACGGCTCGGCGCTGCTCTACGCGCTCCTGCACCTCGCCGGCTTCGACCTGCCGCTCGAGGAGCTGAAGGCCTTCCGGCAGTGGGGATCGAAGACCCCCGGCCACCCCGAGTTCGGGCACCCGGTCGGCACCGAGGCGACGACCGGGCCGCTGGGCCAGGGCTCGGCGGTGACGGTCGGGATGGCGATCGCGGAGCGGATGCTGGCGGCGCGGCTCAACGCGCCGGGGCTGCCGGAGATCGTCCACCACCGGACCTTCGCGCTGGTCTCGGACGGCGACCTGATGGAGGGGATCTCGGCCGAGGCCGGCTCGCTGGCCGGACACCTGGGGCTGGGCAAGCTGGTCTACCTCTACGACGCCAACGACGTCTCGCTGGACGGGCCGACCTCGATCGCCTTCACCGAGGACGTCGGACGGCGCTACGAGGCCTACGGCTGGCACGTCCAGCGCGTCGCCGACGGCGACACCGACCTGGCCGCGATCGACGCCGCGATCGAGGCCGCGCTGGCGGTGACCGACCGGCCGTCCCTGATCGTGGTGCGGACCACGATCGGCTACGGCTCGCCGAACAAGGCCGGCAAGGCCGACGCTCACGGCGCGCCGCTGGGGGAGAAGGAGGCCGCGGCGACCAAGCAGGCGCTGGGCTGGCCGCACGCCGAGCCGTTCACGGTCCCCGACGCGGTCCGCGAGCGGATCGCCGAGATCGGCCGCCGCGGGCTTCTGGCGCAGCAGGACTGGATGCGGCGGCTGGGCGCGCTGCAGGCGGCCGACCCGGAGCGGGCCGAGGCGGCGCGCGGGATGCTGGCCGACCGGCTGCCCCCGGGCTGGGACGCCGCGGTCCCCAGTTGGAAACCGGGCGACGCGCTGGCCACGCGCGACGCCTCGGGGCTGGTGCTCAACGCGATCGCGGAGCGGCTGCCGGCGCTGGTGGGCGGCGACGCCGACCTGTCGGGTTCGACCAAGACGCGGATCAAGGGGAGCGACGACTTCCAGGCGGCCACCCCGGCCGGGCGCAACCTCCGGTTCGGGGTCCGCGAGCACGCGATGGGGGCGATCACCAACGGGATCGCCTACCACCGCGGGCTGCGGCCGTTCGCCGGGACCTTCCTGGCCTTCGCCGACTACATGCGCAACCCGATCCGGCTGGCCGCGCTGGACCGGCTGCGGACGATCTACGTCTTCACGCACGACTCGCTCGCGGTCGGCGAGGACGGGCCGACCCACCAGCCGGTCGAGCAGGTCGCCTCGCTGCGCGCGATCCCGGGGCTGGCCGTGATCCGGCCGGCCGACGCCAACGAGACCGCGGCCGCCTGGCGCTGGGCGATCGGCCGGGCCGAGGGGCCCGTCGCCCTCGTCCTGACCCGCCAGAAGCTGCCGGTCCTGCCCGGGACCCAGCGGATGGCCGACGAGGGGGTGATGCGCGGGGCCTACGTGCTGGCCGAGACCGACGGCGGCGCGCCGCAGGCGATCCTGCTGGCCTCGGGCTCCGAGGTGCAGCTGGCGCTCGCGGCGCGCGAGCAGCTCGCGGCGGAGGGGATCCGGGCCCGCGTGGTCTCGATGCCGTGCATGGAGAACTTCCTCGCCCAGGACGAGGCCTGGCGGCGCGCCGTGCTGCCGGCCGGGGTCCCGGTCCGGGTCGCGATCGAGGCCGGGATCGCGATGCCCTGGCACCGCTTCGCCGGCGAGCGCGGCCGCGTGCTGGGGGTCGACCGCTTCGGCGCCTCGGCGCCGGGCGAGCTGGTCCTCGAGCGCTACGGCTTCACGGCCGCGGCGGTGGTCGAGGCGGTGAAGGCGCTCCTAGGCTGAGCCGGTCCGCACGAGGCGGTCGCCGACCTGCATCATCCCCGGCGTGCGGGCGGCGATCTCGCGCAGGAAGCTCGCCTGGTCGCGGGGCGAGATCATCGCCAGGCGGAGGCGGCCCTTCGCGCTGCGGAAGCGGATCAGCAGCCGGTCGAGCGACAGGGCCGGGGCCGAGACGATGCTCCGCGTCGGCCGGATCTCGGCGATCCCGTCCAGCGGCACGCGCCAGCGGAAGAGCCCGGCGCGGATCACCAGCTCGCGCTCGGTGACCTCGTAGTAGAGCGGGAAGGTCATCGACAGGATCAGCGTGAAGGTCAGCGCCGAGATCGTGATCAGGTAGCTGCCGGACTTCGCATCGGTCCAGACGATCAGCAGGCCCGCGACCAGCGGGAGGATTGCCGAGCCCCAGATCAGGGACACCAGCCAGGGGTCCTTCTTGGAGGTGAAGACCCGCGTCATCATCGCCGCCGCCCCGCCGGGCCGGCGCGTCACGCCAGCTGCCAGACCGTGTCCAGCACCGTCCCGTCGACCCATTTCACCACGGCCACGGGGCGTTCCGCGAACCGGGCCCGCCGCGGGCGGCCGCCGCAGAGCCGCTCCACGTCGGCCGCGATCTCCTCGATCGGCCGGACCGGCAGCCCCTTCCCCTTCACCGCGTCGAGCAGGTCGGTCCGCCGCGGGTTGATCGCGATCCCGCGCTCGGTCACGACGACGTCGACCAGCTCGCCCGGCCCGACCAGCGTCGTGACCTGATCGACCAGCACCGGGATCCGGTCTCGGAACGACGGCACCGCGAGGATCGTGCAGCCGGCGTGCAGGCAGTTCTGCCAGCCGCCGATGCCGTGCAGCAGGCGGCCGTCGCTGTGCGTCACGACGTTGGCGTTGAACTGGAGGTCGACCTCGGTCGCGCCGAGCACCGCGACGTCGACCATCGAGGCGAAGCACCCCTTGCCGTGGTCGTTGTAGGAAGTGAATGGGGAGGTCGCGACGTGGCGGGGATCGGTCGCGATCGAGTGGACCGCATCGAGGTCGAAGGTCTGGCCGTCCAGGATGAACTTCGTCAGCCCCTCGCGCAGCATCTCGACCAGCACCCGGGTCGAGCCGCCGCGCACGAAGCCGGCCGTCACGCCGGCCTCGCGCATCATCTGCGCCAGCATCGGCACGAAGGCCAGCGCGGTGCCCCCCGCCCCGGCCTGGAACGAGAATCCGTCCTTCATGATCCCGGCGTCGCGGATGAAGCGCGCGACGTACTCGGCGATCAGCAGCCGGTCGGGGCTCTTCGTGACCTCGGTCGTGCCGGAGACGATCTTGGACGGGTCGCCGATCGAGTCGACCTGGACCACGAAGTCGACGTGGTTCCCCTGGATCTGCCACGGCACGCAGGGGAACGGCACCAGGTTGTCGGTCACGACGATGACCTTGTCGGCGTAGATCGAGTCGGCCAGCGCGAAGCCGATCGAGCCGCAGGCCGACTTCCCGGCGGCGCCGTGGGCGTTGCCGAACGGGTCGGCGCTGGGGGCCGCGATCACGGCGATGTCGATCTTCACCTCGCCGTCCTGGATCGCCTGCCAGCGGCCGCCGTGCGAGCGCAGCACGCCCTGTCCGCGCATCTCCCCGCGCGAGACGAACTCGCCGATCGGGCCGTTCATGCTGCCTTCGATGTGGTGCACCGTCCCGCGCCGCATCATCTCGATCACCGGCTCGTGGCAGGGGAACGAGGCCGAGGGGAACCACATCAGGTCCCGGACCTTCATCTCCTCGGCGATCCGGAGCGCTTCGAGCGCCACGCGGTCGCCGTTGCGCAGGTGGTGGTGCGACGAGATCGTCATCCCGTCCTTCAGCCCGCAGCGCTCGAGCGCCTCGCGCAGCGAGCCCACGCGCTTGTCGCCGTGCGCCGGGTAGTCGGCGCTGCGCGTGATCCGCGGCCCGTGCTTGCGGCCGCGCGCGCGGTGCCGGCCGACCCCCTCGAAGGGCGCCTGCTCGCGCCCGTTGACCAGGACCGGCACGCGCCGGCCGGCGGCGTTCGTCACCAGCTTCGAGCTTCCCTGCCGCGGGGCCATCGCCGCCTCCTACGCGTTCGCGCGCGCGACGAGCGCGAGCGCGCGCTTGACCACCGGGGGGTCGATCATCTTCGAGCCGAGGCTGACCACGCCCAGCCCCTTGGCCTGCGCTTCCTCGAAGGCGGCGACGATCCGGGCCGCCTTCTCCAGCTCGGCCGCGGAGGGCGCGAACCCCTCGTGGATCACCGGGATCTGCCGCGGGTGGACGCAGCCCATCCCTTCGAACCCCATCGCGCGCGAGCGCCGCGCCCAGGCCGCGAGCCCCTCGAGGTCCGCGATGTCGCCGTAGACCGAGTCGATCGCCTGCAGCCCGGCCGCGCGGGCGGCGTTGACGAGCCGCCGCCGCGCCCAGTCGGTCTCCCCGCCTTCCGGCGTCTTCACGACGCCCAGGTCGGCGGTGTAGTCCTCGAGGCCGATCGTCAGGGCCACGACGGTCGGGTGGGCCCGCGCGATCGCGAAGGCGTTCTCGATCCCCAGCGCCGACTCCAGGATCGGCATCAGCCAGACCGGGTCGCGGCGGCGCGCGCGGCGCGCCACGGCCGCGATCCGGTCCGCGGCCTCCCGGACCTGCGCCGCCGTCTCCACCTTGGGGATCAGCACCAGGTCGACCCCTTCCGGCACGACCGCGTCGAGGTCGTCGAGCCCCAGCGGGAGCTGGTTGATCCGCACCATCCGCTCGGCCCCGCCGAAGTCGATCGTCCGCAGCGCGTTGCGCACCAGCAGCCGCGCCGCGTCCTTCTCGGCCGGGTGGACCGAGTCCTCCAGGTCGAGGATCACGCCGTCGGCCCCGTAGAGGCCGGCGTTGACCATGAACTTGGGCTCGGCGCCGGGGACGTAGAGCCGCGAGCGGCGGCGGCGGTCGCGAGCCGACGGGGCGAGCGTGGGCGCGAGGCGCGGCGGGCGCGCGTCGCCGCCGGAGATCCCGGCGCGGCGCGCGGCCGCCTCCAGGCGCGCCGCCAGCACGAACGGCAACGCCCCGGCGTCGTCCAGCTCGACCCGCGCGTGCCGGACGCCCAGGGCCTTCAGGGCGGCGCGGAGCTGCTCGTCGATCGCGGCCCCGTAGTACGGTGCCACCTTCGACCGGACCGACAGCGCGAGGCCGCCCGAGCGAAGGGGCTGGAGCGTCACGCGGCAGTCGGAGCGAACCTCCGGGCCCTGCCGGCCCGCCGATCCGGTCCCGGACGCTTTCGCCTTTCGAGTCGCCATCGCCCCTCCGTTCTCGGGCGGGCCGCCACGGAGGGCGGCCCCTGCCGGTCGCCGCGCGGCCCGCACCCGTCCCCGCGGACCGTCACAGGTGCGCGAGGATCGCGTCCGTCATCTGCGTCGTGGTCGCGGCGCCCTGCTTGAAGACGCCGGGACCGCCCGGCAGCCGCAGCATGTCGTAGGTCCGCACCTTCCCCTCGCGCACCACGGCCCCGACCGCGTCGCGCACGCGTTTCCCCTTCGCCTCCTCGCCGACGTGGTCGAGCAGCATCGCCGCCGAGAGGATCATCGCGATCGGGTTGACGATCGAGGGGGAGAGGGTCTCGTACTTCGGCGCCGAGCCGTGGGTCGGCTCGAAGACGGCGACCTCGTCGCCGATGTTGCCCGAGCAGGCGAAGCCCAGCCCGCCGACCAGCCCGGCGAAGGCGTCCGAGATGATGTCGCCGAACAGGTTGCTGGCGACGATCACGCCGTACTCCTCGGGGTTCTTGGAGAGCCACATCAGCTGGGCGTCGATGTTGGTCGACCAGAGCGCGATCCCGGGGTAGTTCTTCGCGACCTCCTTGGCCACCTCCTCGAACATCCCGGAGGTCTCGCGCACGACGTTCGGCTTCTCGCAGACCGTGACCGACTTGTAGCCGTGCTTCTTCGCGTAGCGGAAGGCCGCGTCGACGATCCGCTGGCAGGCCTTGCGGGTGATGATCCGCAGCGAGACGGCCAGCTCCTCGCCCGGCACCGCCGCGAACGGCTTCCACTTGGGGTGGGTGGCGAAGGCCTCGCGCACCACGGCGGGCGGGTTGGTCCACTCGACCCCGGCGTACATCCCCTCGGTGTTCTGGCGGAAGACGGGGACGTCGATCCGCGGCTCCTCGATCGACCCGTCCGCGGTCTTGCGGACGTAGTTGAGCGGGTTGCCGGCGAACGACTGGCAGGGCCGCAGGCAGATGTCCAGGCCGAAGCGCTGGCGCATCCCGACGATCGGGCTGAAGTACTGCAACCCCTTGCCGCGCAGCGCCGGGGACAGTTCGGCCTCGGCCTCCTTCTTGGGCTTGCTGGTGATCGCGCCGAACAGGCCCAACCTGTGCTCGGCCAGCAGCTCGATCGTCCGCTCGGGGAGCGGGTTCCCCTGCGCGATCCAGGAGTCCCAGCCGATCTCGGCGTGGACGTACTCGGCCTCGAACCCCACCTTGTCGAGCACGCGCACCGCTTCCGGGAGCACCACCTTGCCGATCCCGTCGCCGGGCATCGATACGATCGTTCTCTTCGCCATCGTCATCCTCGCTCGGGCCGGCACGGAGGCCGGCCCCTACGTTTCGCGGGCCGGGCGGAGCCGGCCGTTACGCCAGGCCGAGCCTGCGGGCCACCAGGTTCTCGATTCCGCCGGCGACCACCAGCGACTGGGGCACGCTGCCCAGCGCCGGGAAGGGGAAGCTCTCGCCGCGGTAGCGGATCACGCCGTTGCGGTAGTCGATCTCCACCTCGTCGCCGGGCAGGACCGTCCGGACCCGCTGGGCGATCTCGGGGCCGAACAGCTCGGCCAGCCGCCGCGGGAAGGCCGGGTTCTCGACGCAGGGGAAGCCGTTGTTGAAGGCGTTGCGCAGGTAGGTCTGCGAGAAGCTGCCGGCGATCACGACCGGGATCCCCTTGGCCTGCAGCGCCGTCACGGCCTGCTCGCGCGAGCTGCCGGTGCCGAAGTTGAAGCCACCGACGACGATGTCGCCCGGCCGCGTCCGCGCCGCGAATTCGGGATCGTAGTTCTCCATCACGACGCCGGCCATCATCTCGCGCGTCATGTCCTCGCGGTAGGTGTAGTCCTTGCCGTAGATCCCGTCGGTGTTGAGGTTGTCCTGCGGCACGTAGACCAGCCGGCCGCGCAGGCTCGCCGGGAACCCGTCGAGGATCTCGACCGCCTCGGCGGCGGCCGCCTCGGCCGGGAACTCCCGGTAGTCGCGCGCCAGAACGCCGCGGGGCAGCTCCCCCGGCCCGCAGATCGTGCCGGCCGCGGCCGAGGCCGCGACGACCGCCGGACTGGCCAGGTAGCAGCGCGCATCGCGCGAGCCCATCCGCCCCTTGAAGTTGCGGTTGGTCGCCGAGATCCCGACCTCGCCCGCCTCGAGCAGCCCCTCGCCCAGCCCGATGCACGGGCCGCACGACGGCGGCAGCGCCACCGCGCCGGCGTCGACGAGCGCCTGCCAGTCGCCGGACGCCTCGGCCGCGCGCTGGACCGCCGCGCTGGCGGGGGCGAGGTAGAGCGTGACGCCGGGGGCGACCTTCTTCCCCTTCAGCACCGCGGCGGCGGCGGCCAGGTCCTCGGCCCGGCCGTTGACGCACGACAGCAGGTAGGCCTTGTGGACGGCGATCCGCTGCGCTTCCACCTCGGCCAGCGGCGCCGTCACCTGGACCTGGTCCGGCCCCGCGACGAAGGGCCCGACCTGCGAGAGGTCGAGCGTGATCGTCGCCGCGTAGACGGCGTCCGGGTCGGGCGCCGGCGGCCGCATCTCCCAGCGCTGCAGGTCCTCGGCCGCGATCCGCGCGATCCCCTGCGCGCGCAGCTCGCCGGCCCGGGCCGCCAGGAACGCCAGCGTCACCCCGTCGACCGGGAACCAGCCGGTCAGCGCGCCCCACTCGGTCGTCATGTTGGCGATCGTCAGGCGCGCGTCCATCGAGAGGCTGGCGACGCCCGGCCCGACGAACTCCAGCGCGGCGTTGAGGACCTCCTCGCGGTTGTAGAGCCCGCACAGCGCCAGGATCACGTCCTTCCCGGAGACGCCCGGGCGCAGCGCGCCGGTCAGCACGACCTGCACCGTGCGCGGGACCTGCCACCAGAACTCGCCGGTGGCCCAGATCGCGGCGGCGTCGGTCCGCACCACCGGCGTGCCGATCGCCCCCATCGCCCCGTACATGTTGGAGTGCGAGTCGGAGGCCACGACCAGGCTGCCCGGCACGGCGTAGCCGCGCTCGACCATCAGCTGGTGGCCGATCCCGGAGCCCGCGGGGTAGAAGTCGATCCCCTGCTCTTTCGCGAAGGCTTCGATCTTGCGGTACTTGCCGAGGTTGTCGGGGGCCTGGTTCTGGATGTCGTGGTCGAGCGCGAAGACCGGCTGCCGCGGGTCCTTCACGGCGCGGGCGCCGATCCCCTGGAACTTCTTCAGCACGGCGGCCGTGTTGTCGTGGGTCATCACGTGGCGCGGCCGGATCGAGAGGAAGTCGCCGGCCCGCAGCGGGCGGTCCGGCCCCTCGGTCATGTGCGCCTGCGCGATCTTCTCGACGATCGTCTGTCCCATCGCTCTCCCCGTCCTCGTGCGGGCCGCCGCGGAGGGCGGCCCCTACCGGTCGGCCTTGCAGAGCGCCATCAGCTCGGCCGTGGAGCCGGCGCGCTCGAGGTTCCAGACCGCGTCCTTGAGCCGCTGCCGCGCGGCGGCGGTCATCACGGGCTCGGCCAGCGCGTCGAACTTCTCCTCGATCTCGGCGTCGGTCAGCGGGTGGCGCGGGTCGCCCTTGGGGTAGTCCAGCTGCTTTTCGAAGGTCCGCCCGTCGGTCGCCGTGATCTTCACCACGACCCGCTGCAGCTTCGGGAAGACCGCCTCGATCTCCGGGTCGGCGACGACCTTGACCTTGTGGAGCTGCTCGCGGATCACCGGGTCCATGATCTTGGCGTCGGTGAACTGCAGCGGGGTGACCTGCCGCTCGGCCACGGCCGCAGCGATCACGTACGGCAGCGAGTGGTCGGCCGTCTCCTTGGTGCGCGGGTCGTACTTGGACGGATCGGCCAGGATGTCGGCCGCGCGGGCCAGCGAGCGGATGTGGACCTCCTTCACCTGCTCCGGCGCGAGGTCGTGCTGCTTGACCAGCTCCAGCGTCGCCGAGATCGGGGCGTGGGTCAGGGCCTCGGTCGGGAAGGCCTTCATCCCGCAGCGCAGGATCCGCCACGACTCGCCCAGCCCGTCGGTCAGGATCTCCAGCTTCCATTCCGGCTTCAGGCAGTGGGCCAGCCCTTCCTTGCCGTCGATCACGTGCTCCGGCCCGCTGTAGCCCTTCTCCGCCAGCAGCGCCGCCAGCACGCCGCTCTGCGTCGCCAGCGGGTCGACGGTGTTCTTCATCATGGTCAGCTTGCCCGCGGTCACCGCGCCCAGCGTGGCGTGGCGGCTCCCCGAGATCCCGATCGCGTGCTGGATCTGCTCCGGCGTCAGCCCCAGCATCCGGCCGGCGACGATCGGCGAGGCGAAGGCGGTCAGCGTGGCGTGGTGCCAGCCCCGCTCGCGGATCCCGGGGAAGGCGCACTCGCACAGCCGCATCTCGAACTCGTGCCCCAGCACGATCCCGACGATCAGCTCCCGCCCGTCGCCGCCGGCGCGCTCGGCGCAGGCCATCGCCGCCGGGATGATGTCGGACGGGTGCGAGGGGTCCTGCTGCCAGTAGATGTCGTTGTAGTCCATCACGCGGACCATCAGCGCGTTGGCCAGCGAAGCCGAGACCGGGTCGATCCGCTTCCCGCTGCCGATCACGGTCGCGGGACCGGGCCCGGCGATCTCGTCCAGCACCGACAGCGCGATCGTCACGTCGTGCTGGCCGTAGCCGCCCAGCGCGCAGCCGAGCGAGTCGAGCAGGTAGCGCTTGGCCTCGCGCACGGCCTCGGCCGAGAGCTGCTCGTAGCGCAGGGACGCGGCCCAGCGGGCCATGGTCGCGGTGATCGTGGGCTTGCTCGGGGTGGCGTCGGCCATCGCGGCTCTCCCGGCCGGCACGGAGGCCGGCCCTTACGGTTTCAGGTTCTTGAAGGGCTCGAAGCTCATGAAGTCGGCGTGGTGGACGATGAAGGCCTCGGTCGTGCGCTTGACCATGTTCCCTTCCCCGGCGTGCGCGGCGATCACGTGGCAGACCGCGTCGGGAACGCCGCACTCCATCGCCAGCGCGACGCCGGTGAAGGGGTGGCGCAGCAGCTCGCCGCGCGGGCTCTGACGGGCCTTGCCGCCGACCTTCTCGTACTCGAGCAGCTTGCCGACGTCGGCCAGGATCGCGCCGGCGATCACGGTGTCCATGTCGATCGGCAGCGAGCGGCCCAGGAACTCGCGCATCGACTCCGCTGCGCGGCGAGCGATGTGCACGACGCAGCGCTTGTGCTCCATGAAGGTCACGGGGCAGTTCGGCACGAGCAGCGTGAAGGGGATCTCTTCGAGGTCCGAGGGGGCCAGCGGGCTGAGTTCCAGCGCGCGGACCCAGGTCGCGAGGACCTGCTCGCGGAGCGTGGGGCTCTCGATCCAGTCGATCTCGGGCCAGAGCTTGAGCACGGCGTCGCGCATGGCGGGCTCCGAAGGGAGGGCTTGCCGGGAGACTAGCATTCGAATCGCGAATCGTCCATTGATTGTTTGGCGATGTGGGCTCTGGGGCGATTATTATTCGGCGGCAGCGTCGTCCCTCCGACGACTCACGCCCGCTGGAATGGCCCCGTGCGGCGTCCCCGGAACGGCATCTTCGAACTCCTCGCCCCGATTTACGACCAGTTCGCGCGCGGTTATGGCCTCTCGCGCGCGCTCGATGCGCTCGAGCCGCTGGCCGGCCGGCTGCTGCTCGACCTCGGGGGTGGGACGGGGCGCCTCGCCGCGAGCGTCGAGCGCGCCCCGTTCCACCTGCTGCTCGTCGCGACCCGGCCGCCGCCGGAGGGCCCTTCCGGCTAGGCGTCCACGAACGCCCCGCGGTGGTGACGCAGCCTGTATCCCGCGCGGGAGGCGACCACCGCCACGACGTCGAAGCGGCAGCGGGCGAGCGGAAGCCCGCGCCGGGACAGCCAGGCGTCGGCGGCCCGCGCCAGGCGGGCCCGCTTGGCCCGGTCGACCGTCGCCTCGGGCGAGAAGCGGCTGCCGCGCCGGCGCGAGCGGACCTCGACGAAGACGACGACCTCTCCGTCCCGGGCCACCAGGTCGAGCTCTCCCCCGGGCAGGCGGACGTTGCGCTCGAGAATGACCAGGCCGCTCGCGGCGAGAAAACGCGCCGCCAGGTCCTCGGCGGCCCGGCCGCGCGCGCTGCGCTCGCCGGGCGGGGCCGCGCCCCCCGGCGCGCCGCGATCGGGGCCGTCCATCGCGCACCTCCCGCCCGCGATGATCGCGCCCCGGCGTCGCGCCCGCCCGCGCGGGCCGCACGAGCCGTCCCGCGG
>CAYZDB010000044.1:0-7003 GCA_964476985.1 uncultured Acidobacteriota bacterium
GAGCATCTTCCAGTACAGCTCGAGCTGCTGGTCGCGGGCGAGCGCCTGCTCGAGGTACGGCACGAGCTCCGCGCGCTCGGCCGGCGTCGTCGACAGCGCCGCGACCCGCTCCGCGGCACGGCTCTGGCGGGGGTCGATCCGGAGCGCCTCGAAGTAACGCGCCCGCGCGCCGGCCGCGTCCCCCTTCGCCTCCGCGACCCGTCCCTCCGCTGTCGCGCGGACCGCCGGCTCGCGCGCGAGCAGCGCGGACTGGCGCGCCAGGACGGCTTCGGCCCCGGCCGGGTCACCTTCCTGCAGCGCCAGCTCGACGAGCCACAGCACCGTGCTCGGCTCGGTCTTGTCCGGGAGTGCGGCCAGCCCCTGCTCCAGCGCCTGCCGCGCGCCCCGCACGTCGCCGCGCGCGGCGCGGGCCTCGGAGAGCAGCCAGAAGGTCTTCGGCTGCAGCTCGACCTCGTTGGCCCGGAGCAGCTCGCGCTCGGCGTCGGCGAAGCGGTCCTCGTTCATCAGGAAGGTCGCGAGGTTGCGGTGGTACATCACGTTCGGCCGGTCGGCGCCCGACGGGTCCGCGCCCGTGCCGCCGCTGCCGGAGGGGCGTCCGGCCCGGTCGTCGACGTAGCCGAGCCCCTTGAGCGCCTCGACCATCTGCTCCTGCGCCGCCTCGAGCTCCTCGCCCGAGGCGTTCTCGTAGCGGCGGGGTGCGACCAGCGCGGCCCACGAGGGGATCCGCTGGCGTGGCAGCCGCCCGGCCGCGGACGCCTCCAGGAGGTCGGCGCGGACCCGGCCCGGCATCGACTCGTCGGCCGGCACGCCGCGCAGCGCGAGGATCGTCGGCGCGATGTCGAACAGCGTGACCGGCGCGGCGTCGGCGCCGCGGCGGAACGGCCCGCCCCCGGCCAGGAAGACTCCCTGCAGCCGGTGCCACTCGACCGGCTGGCCCTTGGCGAACGGCATGACCTCGACCGGCCGCCGCACGCCCCAGCGGAAGCCGTGGTCGGAGTGGACGATCACCGCGGTTCCGGGGCCGGCCGCCGCGACCAGCCGGCCGACGACGGCGTCCATCGCCCGGTAGCTGTTCGCGACGGTGTCGGCGTAGCGGGCGCGCTCCTCGGGCGGGGCCAGCGGGTGCGGCGGCGGCGCGAGGTGCTGGAAGTTGTGCCCGGTGTCGTCCGGGTCGCGGAAGTAGAGCCCGACGACGCCCAGGGCGGGATCCTCCAGCAGCGCCAGCCCGATCCGCTCGATGTTCGCGACGTGGGTCGCGTTCTTGAGCAGGAACGCCGGGATCGGCGTCTTACGGTCGACGTCGTCGGGGTGCGCGGCGGCCCACGCGTCGCGCCGCGCGGGGTCCCGCCAGTAGCGGCGGGCGTCCTCGATCTCGGCGTCGTCGAGCGACGGCGCCCAGGCCCGGACCCGCTCGGCGGGAATCGTGTCGGTCGTGTAGAACCGCTCGATCCGCTCCTCGAGGAAGGAGCGGGGTGAGGCCGTCCCCGGGGGAAGGCCGGGCTTGCGCGCGTGGTCGCCCAGCACCCGGTCCGCGACGTCCGAGACCAGGACCCCCTGGACCTCCTCCGCCGGCTGCGTGGCCCAGAAGTTGGCGAAGCCCGAGGACTGGTCGGCCGCGCCGAGGATCTCCCACAGCGCCGGCGCGGTCCGGAAGCCGGACGGGATCGGGATGACCTTCCCCTCGGCGCTCGTCACCACGAAGTCGGCCACGCCGTGCTCGTCCGGCGTCCGCCCGGTCACCGCGGTGGTCCAGAGCAGCGGCGAGACGATCGGCTCGTAGGCCAGCAGTTCGGCGCGGACCCCCTCGCGTGCCAGCCGGCCCAGGTTCGGAGCTTCGCCCCGCGCGATGAGCGGTCCCAGGATCTCCCAGTCCATCCCGTCGAGGCCGATGTAGAGCACGCGCGCCACGGGCGGCACGGCCGCCCGCCGGACCGCGGCCAGCGCCGCCGCGCGGGCCTGCTCGGGCGGCACGTCGACCCGCACCGAGACCTCGCGCAGCGCGAGGCCGGGCGGCAGGGCGGCGGCGAGCTGGCGGCGGATCGGGTCGGCCAGCGCCGCGGGGCGGCCGATCACGCGGTCGCCGGGCGTCGCCCGGAGCGCCGCTTCGGCGGCCTGGAGCGCCGCGTCGGCGACGAGCCGCGGCGCGCTGCCGTCCAGCAGCGCCTGCCGCCCGCGCGCGTCGAGCGCCGCGGGGTCGACCGCGGTCTCGACTTGCACCGCGAGCGGCCAGCTCGCGCCCTGGCCGAGGGCGAGGGGGACCTCGACCGCCTGCGTGGAGCGGGCCGGTACCGCGCGGCGCGCAGCGAGCGGCGAGACGAAGACGCGGATCGGGCCGGCCAGCGCGCGGTCGGCCAGGACCAGCACCTCGTCCTCGCCGGCGGAGGCTAGGGCCCGCCAGGCCAGCGCACCGCCGGCGGCGAGGACGGAAAGGGCCAGGGCCAGGACGAGAAGGGCCTTCTTCGGCACGCGCAACTCCCGGGAGGAAGAGGGGATTCTGCCACCGCCGGGCGCCGGGACAAAAAAACGCGGGGCCCGGAAGGGCCCCGCGCCGTGGTCGGTCAGGCGACCGCCCGGGCCTCGCGGCCCGGGCGGCAGGAAGGGATCAGAAGTCGAAGATCACGCCGAAGCGGTACTGGCGCGGCTCCTGGTAGGCCGTGATCTTGTTGAAGTTGGGGTTCCCGATGGCGGCCTGGGACTCGACGATGTCGGACAGCGCAGTGACTTCCTGCGCGTTCCACATGTTGCGGACGTCGAGCACGAACTTCAGGCCCATGTCGGAGAACTTCAGGGCGTAGCCCAGGTGGAGGTCCATCGCCGCGAAGTCCGGCGTGCGGCCGATGCTGCCGCGCGGGGCGTCGGTGTAGGCGCCGAGGAAGCAGGCCCCCGAGGCGGCCGACAGCGCGTCGCACTCGCCCAGCACCCACTGACCCGCTTCCACGTCGTAGAAGGTGTAGAGCGGGTCCTGGCCCGGGATTTCGCCCGCGTTGAGGTACTCGGGGTGGGCCAGCAGCGCGGTCCGCGGAACGCCGGACTGCCACTGGAACGCGCCGCCGATCTCGAGGCCGAAGTCGAAGAAGTAGGTCCCGAACATGTTGAAGACGTGCGGGCGGTCGGTGTTGAGCGGGCCGGTCTCGAACTGGCCGCGCATCAGGTCCGAGTTGGGGAAGTCGAACAGCGAGGTGATGTTGGGGTCCGACTGCCCGTTGTCGTTCCGGAACAGGCCCTCGTAGTTGCCGCGCAGCCGCGAGTAGCGGTAGTTGGCGGCGAACTGCCAGTTGTTCGAGAGCTGCTTGGTCAGCGTGACCTCGAGCGCCTTGTACTTGCGGACCGGGGCGGTGAAGGCACCCGGAGCGTTCTCGCCGGGGTTCGACAGGACGTAGGCGCCGAAGACGGCGGGGCCGTAGCCCGGGAACGGAACTTCCGTGATCGAGTCGTAGTTGATCACGCCGTCGTCGTTGGCGTCGACGCCGTAGTAGTAGTTGCGGATGCCTTCGACCGAGCCGCTCTGGGTGTCTTCGAGCACGCGGCCCTGGTCGCGGTAGATCCCGCGGATCTCGATCGAGAGGTCGGGGCGCAGCAGCTGCTGCCAGCCCAGCACGTACTCGTCGACGTACGGGAGCTTGGTGCCGTCCTGCACGATGCCGAGGTCGATCCCCTGGACGTTCGGCGCGTTGGTCGAGGTCGGGGTGGTCAGGTACGGGTCGGTGAAGGTGAAGGTGGTGGTCCCGACCTCGTTCGAGAACTGGCGGACGGCCAGGTCGTTCGGCACGCGCTGGAAGTAACGCGCGAAGTTGAAGGCGATCTTGGTCTTGCCGTCGGCACCCGGGTCCCAGGTGACGCCGACGCGCGGCGACCACTCGGTCGGGAAGTCGTAGCTGTTCGGATTGTAGGTGGTCGGCGTGTCGGTGTAGAGGCCGCCGCCCGCGCGAGCGAAGTCCAGCGTGAACGCGCCCGAGCCCTCGAGCTTCTGGGTCGTGGTGCGGACGCCGACCTTCAGCACCCAGGAGTCGTTGATCGTCCAGGTGTCCTGGAGGAAGAACGACAGGTCGCTGGCCTTGGTCGGTTCGGCGGTCGGGTTGAACCGGGCCCGCGTCGTCCGGTACTGCGGGAAGCCGACGGAGAAGGCGCAGCCCGAGCACGGGACGACGAGGCCGCCCTCGGCGTCACGGTAGTTGTACCCGCCGCGGATCGACACGGTCGCGCCGGAGGCGGAAGTCAGCGGAACGAAGCCGTCCCGCGTGCCGTCGCCGTCGAAGTCGGCCGGGAAGTTGTAGACCGCCGGAGCGCCGGAGTAGACCGACGCCTGGGTGTACTCGAGGTCGAAGTACTGGACGCCGGCCTTGAGCTCGTGGTTGCCGAAGACCTTGGAGACCTTCAGCGCGTAGTCCCAGCTCTCGTCGGTCTGGGGGCCGATGTAGCCCGGGCCGCCGGCGAACGGGGAGACGGCGTAGGGGAGCGTGTTGCCGAAGGTCCACTCGCGGCTGATCCGGGTGTCGGTGTAGGCGTAGTCGTTGACGACCGGGTCTTCCGTGAACTCGTTGTTGCGGTAGTTGGCCTGGGCCTCGACGAACCAGTCGCTGCCGAACAGGCCGGAGTACTTGAGCGAGTACTGGTCGGCGCCGTAGTCGATCGTCGACTTGCCGCCGTCGCCGAAGCCCGCCGCGACCTTCTCGACGTTCGTCGCGAAGGTCGGGCCCTGGCGCCCGGTCATGGTGAAGGTGCTGGCCGTGATGCCGGTGCGGCCATCACCGTCCGACGGGTCGCCGAAGCCGGTGAACTCCAACCGGTGGCTGGGGGTGATCTGCCAGTTGACCTTCGCGGCCCAGTTCTGGTTGGTGCGCTCGTTCTCGACGCCGCCGGTCTTCGAAGCCGGGAAGGTCTCGGTGCTCGGGAAGATCGAGCTCATCGAGCCGTCCGGGTTGCCGTCGTTGAAGATCGGGTTCTGCACCGACTGCCGCGTGAAGTTGTAGGTGGTCTGCACGGGGTTGTAGGCGACGAACCAGAACAGCTTGTCCTTGACGATCGGGCCGCCGAGCGAAATGCCCGCGTCCCACTGGTCGGAACCCTTCCAGTCGGTGTTGGTGGCACCGGTCGGGAGGGACACGTCCGTGCCCGCGCTCCAGGTGCTGTAGTAGGCGCGGACCGCGCCCGTGAAGGCGTTGGTGCCCGACTTGACGACGCCGGTGATCACGCCGCCGAGGGCCTGGCCGTACTCGGCGTCGAAGGCGCCGGTCTTGACCGCGACCTCGTCGAGGAAGTCGGTCGTGATGCCGGTGCCCAGCGAGCCGTAGACCAGCGAGTAGGTCCCGACGCCGCCGTAGCCGCTGTCGG
Organism: uncultured Acidobacteriota bacterium; assembly: GCA_964476985.1. Taxonomy (GTDB): domain Bacteria; phylum Acidobacteriota; class Polarisedimenticolia; order J045; family J045; genus JALOKP01. The sequence continues at coordinate 5,332 of CAYZDB010000044.1, forward strand.
TGATGTTGACGCCGTCGATGATGTAGCTGTTCTCGAGGCCGGACGAACCGCCGATCGAGTAGTTGCCCTGGCCGGTGCCGAGGCCGGAGACGACGCCCGGCGCGAACGACACCGCGTCGGTGAAGTTGCGGCCGATCGGCAGCGTCTCGAGCGACTTCGACTTGAAGGACGTGGCCACGGTCGTGCGCTTCACGTCGAGCAGCGGCGCGGCGCTGGAGACCGTGATCTCCGCGGTCTGGCCCGGGAGCAGCGTGATCGGCAGACGCGTCCGCCCCGCCGCGTTGATGTCGACGCCGCCCACCTCGACGGTGGAGTAGCCCGGCATCTCCGCCCGGACGGTGTAGGTACCGGCCGGCAGGAAGCGGAACTCGAACTGGCCCTTGGCGTCGGTCTGCGCGGCGCGCTCGCCCAGGGGGCCCTTTACGACGACGGTCGCGCCCGGCAGCGGCTTCCCGTCCTGCTCGCCGACGATACCCTGGAGGGTACCCGTGGTCGGCTGCTGGGCGAGGGCCACCGGGATCGCGACGATCATCGCCAGAGCGACGATCAGAAACGCTTTCCTCATGTGAGTGCCTCCTCTGTTCCCTGTTTCTTTGCGCTGGCCGCCTTCCTGGCTGGCCAGCCTCCGTTCCGGCCGGGAACCGCCCCACGCGGCCCCCGGCGCTCCCATGGTCACGCCGGAGCGTCGTCGCCCTGGCGTCACTTCTTCTTCGCGCCCCCGGACTTCGGCAACGATTTCTTGAGGGCGTCGATCATCTGCTTGACCTCGGCCGCGTCCTCCGCGCCCGGATTGGCCTGCAGGTACTTCTCGTAGACCGCGATCGCTTCCTCGCGCTTCTCCTGCGCGACCAGCACGTCGCCCAGGTAGCGCTGCGCGCTGACCAGCGTCGGGTCGAGCGCGATCACCTGGCGGAAGTGCTGCTCCGCCTCGGCGTAGTTCTTGTTGTTCGCCATCATGGCGGCGATGTTGAAGTGCAGCGTCGCCGCGTCCTTGGGCGGCAGCTTGTCGGAGATCAGCTTCTCGGCGTCGTCGGTGCGGCCCAGCCGGGTGTAGACGTCGACCAGGTTGACGATCACGTCGGTGTCGTCCGGCGCGAGCGTCAGGGCCTCCTCGAGGTACGGGACGGCCTGGTCGATCTTCCCGGCCTCGATCAGCGACTTGCCGAGGTTGCCGAGCAGGGTGATCCGCCGGGCCGGGTCGGTGTTGAGCTCGAGCGCCTTGCGGAAAGCCTCGGCCGCCCCGTCGAAGTTCTTCTGCTCCACCAGCACGCCGGCGCGCATCGCGGAGGCGTCGCCCATCGTCGGGTCGGCGGCGATCGCCTCGGTCAGTGCGGTCTCGGCCTCGGCCGCGCGGCCCAGCTTGAAGAGCGCGTAGCCCTTCATGTACTGCGCGATCGCGAGGTCCTTCGGGTCCTTGATCGTTTCCTTCTTGGCGAGGACCGTGTCGATCTCGGTGACGACCGCGTCGAAGTTCCCGGCGATCAGGTCGTCGCGGGCCTTCATCAGGTCCTTGAGCGAGGCCTCCGCGGCGACGGCCGCGGGATCGACCTGGCGGCTGGCCGGGCGGGCCGCCTGCGGCGGCGCGAGGCCCAGCACCATGTCGACGTAGAACGCGTTCTTGGGGATCGCGATCGGGATCTCGCGCCGGCTGGGGTCGACCGCGGCGTCGACG
>CAYZDB010000044.1:7013-14136 GCA_964476985.1 uncultured Acidobacteriota bacterium
TCGGCAAGGAACTCCCGCTGGCGCGAGACGGCCGACGCGAGGATGCGGCCCACCAGGGCGCCGACGAAGCCGATGACCGTCAGCAGCGCGCCGCTCGTGATCGGGAGGATCCCGAGTCGGTGTCGCAACGCGTCGACGATGTCGGTCAGGTCCGTTCCGTCGGCGAGCGTCATCGGCTTCTTCGAGGCGTCGCGGATCTTCATCGACAGCTTGGTGAGCACGAGGTCGGGCGCGGTGACGGTCATCAGGTACTCGCCGGGGCGGGCGAACGCGACCGTGAAGCGCCCCTTCTTGTTGGACTTCGCCCGCTGCGGCACGCCGCCGGAGACGAGCTGGCCGTTGGCGGCCGGCGCGAGCAGGACCTCGGCGCCGACCACCGGCTCGCCGGCCTGGTTCACGACGTCGCCGGCGATGCGCAGGGTTTCCTGGGCCAGCGCGGCACCCGTCACGGCGGCGGCCAGCACGAGGCCGGTCCCGATCAGCCGCAGCGCGCTGCGAACTCCCGAACGATTGCGGAACATCCAGTCTCTCCTTGGGCGCCGGGGGAACGCCGGAAACGCCCCTGCCGGGACACCCCGCCCGGCCCACCCGGGCAGGGAACCCCGGTTGGGCGGACTGTACCGCAGCATTAATAGGCAAAATGCCTGCCAAGTTACGTAAAGGACCCAACCCGCCTATCAAGAGATACTTCGACGGTCAGAACGGCCGCTCGGCGGTCGAGGGGGGGGCGTCGAGGCGCCCGGATCCTTGAATCTGTACGGAATTTTGGATACCGGGCGCCACGGTTCCGTCGCCGTTCAACGTGATGTCGACGGACCGGTCCGAAAGGTGCTTGAAGCCGAATTCCGAGAGCCGGACCCGGATCCGGTAGGGGCCCGGGGGGAGGACCAGGGGGACCTCGTGCGAGAACGCCAGGCGGGCCCGGTCGTTCCGGCGCGAGACGTCGAGCCGGACCTCGACCTGCTGGTAGGCCGAGGCCTCGCGCTTCCCCTGGGGCGTGATCGCCTCGGCGTAGAGCGCGACCCGGGCGACGTCCTGCCCCTCCTCCTCCTGGAACGAGAGCGACGAGGCCCGGGCCTGGATCACGACCGGGACGAGGATTCCGCCCGCCAGCCCCTCGGTCTTGCCGATCGCGACCTCGACCGGGATCGTGGTCGGCTCCTCCCGCCGCGAGTCGTACCGGTCGGGGAAGCTCACCACCGCGCCGCGGCGCGCGACCTTGACCTTGATGCTCGGCTTCCGCGACGAGGCCGGGTCGCGGTAGAAGCCCAGGCTGTAGATCCCCTCGACCGAGCGCGCCAGGACCGGGAGGTTCTTGTCGACCAGCGGCCCGTGCAGCGAGCGGCCGCCGGTCCGGATCGCGATCGTGTCGAGCGATCCGCGGGTCGTGTCGAAGATCTGCTGGAACGGGTCGAACAGCTTGCGCTCGGCCAGGCCGTCGCTCTGCTCGACGTCGGTCGACTGGTCGCGCAGCGACGAGGGGCGACTGTCGAGCGTGAAGAAGCTGACGTCCGCCGTCGCGGCGAGCCGCGTCATCTCGAGCATCAGCTGGTTCAGGTCGGAGTCCCGCTCGGTCAGCGTCGAGGCCGGGCTCACGCGGTCGGTGCCGAAGACGGCGACGGCCGCGTTGTTGGCGGTCATCCGGGGCTGCGGAACGATCCCCGGGCCGAGGAACAGGACCGCCTTGCGGCCCGGGATCGCGCCCAGGCTTCCCGAGAGCTGGGTCAGGCCGCGCAGCGTCTGCTGGCCGCGCCCGCGCCACTCGAACACGAACGGCTCGGTCGCGCCGTTGACGCACGAGTCGGGGTACTTGGACTGGTCGCAGGTCTCGCGCACGTCCTCGACGATGCGGCGCATGTCGTTCGTGTAGTCCTGGTGCGGGTAGCCGTCGAGCAGCGTGTCCTCGGCCAGCGCGTGGGCCAGGACCTCGCGGTCGCCGGTGAAGGGGACCAGCTCGCGCACCGTGCCCTGGCTCTCGAGCACCGCGAGGGAAACGCGATCCTCCGGCCGCATGTCGGCCGCGACCCAGTGCCGGGCCGCGGCGACCCAGTGCTTGCGATCCATCGAGCGCGAGTTCAGCACGTCGAACAGCACGACGACCCAGCGCTGCGGGGCCGGGTTGGGGATGGCGACCGGAGTCTCGGGGACGGCGGCCTTCTCGCCCGGCGCCGCCACCGGGGTCGGCTGCGGGATCGCCTTGCTCAGGGAACCGGTCGTCGAGAACGGCTCGAGGTAGGCGATCTTCCGCGCCTCGCCGTCCTCGCGGACCTCGACCTCTCCCGGCTTGAGGTCGGTCAGCGGGTTGCCGTCGCGATCGGTCACCAGGATCTGCACCTCGGCCAGCCGCACGGTGACCTTCTCCTCGAGTTCGGAGTCCGCGGGCGGCGGGGTGGCCGGAGGCGTCGCGGGGGGCGCGGCCGGCGGCCGGGACTGCTGGCCGTGCGCGACGAGCGCGGCGAGCAGCAGGGCGCAGGCGGCGAGTGGCGGAAGGAGCCGGACGGTGCGGCGCATGCGCGAAGTCTATCCCGCGCCGCGCGCGGGCGAAAAAAAGCGGGGAGCGGCGTCCCGCTCCCCGGTCTGTCCACCCTGGGCCGCCGCGCGCGCCCGGGCGCCCGGCCCGGGTTGGTTTCGGAGGAGGAGGAGGAGGAGAGGCGGCGGCGGCCTCCTGTGCCGAACCTTCATGCGATCCCGGTGCCACGCCGGGAGCGGCTTTGTTCTCAACGACTTGCCCGCCGGAACCGACCGACGCGGCCGGTTCCGGCCGGCGGACCCGTCCGGAAACCGGCCGGACCGTCCGGACGCGCCAACCGGAGGGCTACGGCGCGGTCTCCTCCACCGTCTGCGGCAGCACCCCCCACTTCGAGCAGCCGATCGCGCAGCCGAGCGCGATGGCGTCGTAGCAGATCGCGAGGCAGGGGTTCGTGGTCGGGTCGTACCCGCCGCACTGCGCGACGCAGCGCGGCCACTGCGCGTCCACGCAGGCCGCGTAGCAGTCGAGCCACGGCCCGTCGGCGCCGGGAGCGGGGGCCGGCGCCGGCGGGACGCCGCCGGGACGCAGCGCCGCGCCGAAGGCCGGGCAGGCGGGGCTCGGACGGTCCGCCTGGAGCGGAGAAGCGAGCGCGAGTGCGAGGAGCGAGAGCGTGAGCGGCAGTCCCGTCATGGCGTGTCCTCCCTGTGTGGAGGAGATCGTCGGCTGCGACATGGAAAATGGAAAGACTTCGGCGCGCAGCGCGTTGCGGTCGCGGGATTCCCGCGCGCGGGAAACGCGCTGCGGCCGGCGCCGCCCCGGACGCAGGACCGGTTCGGCCCGGCGCGGAGCGCGCGGCCAGGTCCGGGCCGGCAGCCGCCCTCCCGCGGAGGATCCGCGATACACTGCGCCCCGTCATGGCCGAGCCCGCGCGGGGGATTCGCACGCCGGCGTGCATCGCCGTCCCGGTCGCGCTGGCGGCTGCGCTGCGCGGCGTCCACCTCGGCCTGCTCGCGGCGCGCGACCCGCTGTTCACGGTGCCGGTCGTCGACAGCCTGTTCCACGCCAAGGAGGCGCTCCGGATCCTGGAGACCGGCTGGCTGCTTCCCGGCAGCGCCGCGTTCTACAAGGGCCCGCTCTATTCCTACCTCCTGGCGGTGCTGATCGGGCTGTTCGGCCCGGTGGGCGGCGTCGTGGCCGGTCGCGTGCTGTCGGTGGTCTGCGGCGTCCTGGCGGCCTGGCTGGTGGCCCGCACGGCGCTGCGGCTCGGCGGTCCCGCCGCGGCCTGGGTCGCCGGGCTGGCGCTCGCGCTGAACGGCACCGCGATCTTCTACGACGCGGTCCTGCTGCCGGTCTCGCTGACCGCGCTGCTCTTGCTGCTGGCCGGGGCGCGACTCGCCGGCGCGCGGGAAGGCGACGAGGCCGCGCGCGTCCGCTCGCTCGCGCTCGCCGGGGCGCTGCTCGGGCTGGTCGCACTGACCCGCGCCGACGGGCTGATCGCCGCGCTCGCCGCCGCGGGCTGGGCCGCGTGGGAAGCCCGGCGCAGGACCTGGGACGCGCCCGGCGCGACGCGCGCCGCGGCGCTCGTCCTGGTCCCGGCGCTCGCGGTCGTGCTGCCCGCTTCGGCGCGCAATGCGCTCGTCGCGCGCGACCCGGTCCTGATCTCCTGGAACGGCGGGATCAACCTGTTCATGGGCAACGACCCGGGCTTCGACCAGGCTTCCGGGAACTGGAATCCCGACCTGGCGTGGATGCGCCTCTACGACGCGCCGGCCGAACTGGGGCTGCGCCGCGGTGCCGACCACCAGCGCTTCTTCGTGCGCCAGGCGCTCGCCGCAGCGGCGGCCGACCCCGCGACCGCGCTGGCGCTGATCGGGCGCAAGGCGCTGCTCTGGCTCTCGGGCTACGAGATCGCCAACAACCAGCGCTTCGATGACGCAACGCGCCACTCCCCGCTGCTCGCCGCGCTGCTGGTGCAGGGACGGCGCCTGGCGCTGCCGTTCGGCCTGCTCGCGCCCGCGATCGGGGCGGGCCTGGTGCTGCTGGGCCGGCGGCGGGCCGCGGAGGCCGCCCCGTGGCTGGTGCTGGCCGCCGCCTGGGCCGTCACCCCCGTGATCTTCTTCAACACCGCCCGGTTCCGCCTGCCCGCGGTGGTCCTGCTGCTGGCGCCGGCCGCCGCCGGCTGGGCCGGGCTGCCCGGGGCCTGGCGTGCGGGCGAGCGTCGCCGCATCGCCGTCGCGGCCGGTCTTGCCCTGCTGCTCGCGATCGTGGCCTCGGTGACGATCCCGGCCTCGACCCAGTTGCCGCCGTCCGAGGAACTGAACCTGGCCGACCACGCGGCCGAGGCCGGCCGCGCCGACGAGGCGTTGGACTGGCGCCGCCGCGCGGTGGAACGCGACCCGCGCGACGTCATGGCGCGGATCCGGCTGGCCGACACGCTGCGCGTGCAGGGGGCCTGCGCCGAGGCGCTCGCGCACTACGCGCGGGTGGAGGAGCGCGAGGACGTGGCGGCCGAGTGGCGGATCGCCGCGACGCGCTCGAGCGGGCGCTGCCTGGCCGCGCTCGGCCGCTTCGACGAGGCGGCGGCCGCCTATCGGCAGGCGCTGGACGCGGACCCCGACCGCCCGCGCACGGCGGGCCGGCCGGACTTCCACCTGCGCGGCGTGCCGCCGCTCGCCGCCTGCCGGATCCGGCTCGAACTGGCCGACGCGCTGCGGCGCGGGGGGCAGGTCGCGGCCGCGGCGGCGGAATTCTCGACCGTCGTCGCCGACTGCGGGGAAGCGGATAGACTCGCGGGCCGGGCGCAGGCCGGGCTCCGCGCGCTGGCCGGGGTGGCCGGTCGGAACGGACCGGCCGGCTCCGCCCCGCCCGGTGACGCGCCCGCCGACGAGGCGGGGGAGAGGCCGCGCTGATGGACAGTGACCTGGCCGACCTGCGGCGCGAGTACCGGGCCCGCGGGCTGTCCGAGAGCGACGCGGGCGACGACCCGCTGCGCCTGTTCCGGGCCTGGCTCGACGACGCGATCGAGGCCGGCCTGCCCGAGCCGAACGCGATGGTCCTCGCCACCACGACGCCGGACGGGCGGCCCGCCGCGCGCGCCGTGCTGCTGAAGTCCCTCGACGACGGCGGGTTCGTCTTCTTCACCCACCAGGGCAGCCGCAAGGGCCGCGAACTGGCCGGGAATCCCCGCGCCGCGCTCTGCTTCGTGTGGCTCGAGCTGGAGCGGCAGATCCGCGTCGAGGGGCTGGTCGAAGGGGTCGCGGAGGCTGCGGCCGACGCCTACTTCACGCGCCGCCCGCGGGCCAGCCAGCTCGGGGCCTGGGCCTCCGCGCAGAGCGAGAAGGTCCCGTCGCGCGCCGAGCTCGAGCGCGCGCTCGAGGCGGCTTCCGCGCGGTTTGCCGGGCGCGAGGTCCCGCGTCCCCCGGGCTGGGGCGGCTACCGGCTGCGCCCGGAGCTCCTCGAGTTCTGGCAGGGCCGGCCGAGCCGGCTGCACGACCGGCTGCAGTTCACGCGCCGCGCCGAGGGGGGCTGGGAGCGCGTCCGCCTCGCCCCCTGACCGGGCCGCGCACCGCGCGTCGCCGCCGCAGCGCGAAGGCCCAGGCCAGCGCCGAGAGGATCGAGGCCGCGCCGAGCAGCACCAGCGTGCGGCCGAAGGTCCGGGCCGCGACCTCGCGCGCGCTGCGCCGGGAGGGGACGGTCCAGAGCGTCAGCTTCGCCGCCGTCGCCGGCGCCTCCCGGGCCAGTCGTCTCGCCTCGCGGTTGGGGTTCGAGGACCAGGCCGCCAGGCGTGAGCGGACCGCTTCGACCTCGCTCGCGTCGAGCGGCGTGCGCGCCAGGAGCGACCAGCGCCAACCGGCCTGCAGCGCGGAGTCGGCGAGCACGGAGAGCCCGCTCTCGGGGACCCGCTCGGCGGGCAGCGCGCGCAGCCCGAGCGCGACCAGGCCCGGGCCGCGGGTCGGCGAGAGCGTCTGGATCGATTCCGGCCCGAGCCAGCCCGCGCTGCGCAGGTAGCCCGGCGGGACGAGCCACCCGCCCGATAGCGGCGCGTGCGCGGGAGCCAGGCCGCCGCCGGCAAAGACCGGCCAGCGCGCCATCGCGCTCTCGCCGGAGCCCGCGCCGGCGGTGGCTGCGCCCTGGCCCGGCGCCGCGCTGCCGGCGAGGGCCTCGACCAGCCGCCGGAGCGGCCGGTCCGGCCCCGCTGAGATCGCGGGCGCCGGGTCGTCGCCGTCGTCGGGCAGGCTGGCCGGGAACCCCTCGCCCTGGGGCACCGGGCTGATCCAGCGCAGCAGCAGCCGCGGGTCGCCGGGGGCCGGGGCGAGACCGCCCGGTGCGGGCGCCGGGCCGGCCCAGTAGATCGCCCGCGCCGCCGCGCACGGGGCGGAGTCGAGTGCGGCGCCGGGGGTCGTGACCTCGACCGCGCCGCCGGAAGCGACGGCCAGCGCGGGGGCCTCGTCGCCGAGTGCGGCGAAGACCGCGCACCCGTCTCGCGGGATCCACGGAGCCAGCCGGGCCAGGTCGTCCGGCCACGGCGCCTCGAGCAGCGACCAGCTCCGCGCCGCGCGCCCGAGGTTGTGCACGAACGCGCCCCCGGCGGCGGCAGGATCGCGCCCGAGCGCGAGGGCGGCGCGGAAGAGCAGCCCCGCCAGCTCGACCGCC
>CAYZDB010000045.1:0-14122 GCA_964476985.1 uncultured Acidobacteriota bacterium
CGACCCCTTGGCCGGGATCCCCGTTTAGCTCAAGAATGGCCGTCTTTGGGCCGCCGGAGCGGCCCTCCGCCCGGCGCCCGAGGACCTCCCGACGATGAGCAGCGACGCCTCTCCCCAGTCCCCCGTCCACGGCCTGTTCCTGGGCCAGCTGGCCGACGAGCTGATCTACCCCTTCCCCGAGCAGGACCCCGATCAGCGCGAGACGACCGACCAGGCCGTCGACGCCTTCCGCGAGTGGGCCCGCGACAACGTCGACGCCCGGGCGATCGACACCGCCCAGGAGATCCCGAAAGAGGTCCGCGACGGGATGGCCGAGCTGGGGATCATGGGGATGACGGTCCCCGAGGAGTACGGCGGCTACGGCTTCGGCATGACCGCCTACTGCCGGATGGTCGAGGAGCTGACCCGGCACGACGCGTCGCTCTCGGTCTACGTCGGCGCGCACCTCTCGATCGGCGGGCGGCCGATCATCCTCTACGGCACGCCGGAGCAGCAGGCGAAGATCCTGCCCCAGGTCGCCACCGGCGAGACGCTCTGCGCCTTCGCGCTGACCGAGCCGGGGGCCGGTTCCGACGCCGGCTCGATGCGCACGCGCGCGGAGTGGGACCCGGCCAAGGGTGTCTACCGGATCAACGGCAACAAGATCTGGATCACCAACGGCGGCTACGCCGACCTCTTCACGGTCTTCGCGCGCGGTTCGGGCGGGCCGGCCGGGGAAGGCGAGGGGTTCTCGGCCTTCATGGTGCGGCGCGGCACGCCCGGCTTCAGCAACGGCCCGTCCGAGCACAAGCTGGGGATCCGCGGCACCTCGACCACCGAGCTGGCCTTCGTCGACGTCGAGGTCCCGCCGGAGGACCGCGTCGGTCCCTGGGGCGAGGGGTTCAAGATCGCGCTGCAGTCGCTCGAGACCGGCCGGCTCTCGCTGGGCGCCGGCTGCACCGGCGGGGCCAAGGAGATGGTCCGGCTGGCGGTCGAGCACGCGCGCGAGCGGCGGCAGTTCCGCCACCCGATCATCGAGTTCGGGATGATCCGCGAGAAGCTGGGGCGGATGGCGGCGTCGGCCTTCGGCGCGGAGTCGGCGGTCTACCTGGCCGCCGGGCTCTACGACGCGAAGCGCGGCGACGTCGGGGTCGAGGCCGGCTACTGCAAGGTGCTGGGCTCCGAGACGCTCTGGCAGGCGGTCAACGACACGATCCAGGTCACGGGCGGGATCGGCTACATGACCGAGTACCCCTACGAGCGCCACCTGCGCGACAGCCGGATCAACCTGATCTTCGAGGGGACGAACGAGATCCTGCGGCTGTCCGGCACGCTCGAGGCGCTCAAGGAGCCGGGCCGCCGCGTGACCGAGGCGATCAAGGCCGAGAAGGCCGAGCTGGGGGCGCAGGGGCTGGCGGCCGCGCTGGCGGTCGAGGGGATGCCGGCCCGCGCCGCCGCCGGGGCGACCGTCCCGCGCTGGGCCACTCCGGCGCTGGCGGCCGAGGCCGCGCAGTTCGGCGCGACGCTCGCGCTGTTCGGCGAGACCGTGCGCGCCACGCTGCGCAAGCACCGCCGTGCCATCCTCGGCGCGCAGTACACGATCCGCCGGCTGGCCGACGCCGCGATCCAGCTCTACGCCGCGTCCGCCGCACTCTCGCGCGCCAGCACCCTGGCCCGCGAGAAGGGCGAGGAGGGCGCGCGGCGCGAGATCCTGCTGGCGCGCCGTTTCGTGGACGAGGCCTGCCGGCGCGCCCGGCACGAGCTGGACGTGGTCGACGGTGCCCGCGACGCGATGGACGACGAGATCGCGGGCCTGCTGGCGATCGAGGGGCGCTACCCCTCGCCCCTCTTCACCTAGTTCGGAATCGGCGGAGGCCGCATGGCGCTGCTCGACGGCAAGTACGGGCTGATCCTCGGGATCGCGAACGAGCGCTCCTACGCCTGGCACATCGCCAAGGCGCTGGAGGAGGCCGGGGCGGAGCTGGCCTTCAACGCGCTGCCCGGTGAGAAGAACGAGGCCCGCACGCGCTTCGCGGTCGACGCGCTGAACATCGCCGACCCCTGGATCGCGCCCTGCGACGTCTGCAAGGACCAGGACGTCGTCCAGCTGTTCGAGCTCTACGCGAAGGACTTTCCGCGGCTCGACTTCGTGGTTCACTCGATCGCCTTCGCCGACCGCGAGTACCTGCAGCCCGGCAGGTTCGTCGAGACCCCGCGGGCCTCGTTCCTGATGGCGATGGACACCTCGGTCTACTCGCTGATCGCCGTCGCGCGCGGCGCCCGGCCGCTGCTGGCCGCGGCCGGCGGCGGCTCGATCATGACGATGAGCCACTACGGCGGCGACAAGGTCTTTCCCGGCTACAACGCGATGGGGGCCTGCAAGGCCGCGCTCGAAGCCAGCGTGCGCTACCTGGCCGAGGAACTGGGGCCCGAGAAGATCCGCGTCAACGCGATCTCCGGCGGCGCGTTCAAGACGCTGGCCGCGTCGGGGATCGGCGGGCTCAAGTCGATGCTCTCCGAGTCCGAGCGGCGCTCGCCGCTCCGCCGCGGGGTCGAGGGGGTCGACGTCGGCGGCACCGCGGTCTACCTGGCCTCGGAGCTGTCGTCCGGGGTGACCGGGGCCACGCTGTTCGTCGACTGCGGCATGAACATCCTCGGCGCCTGAGCGCGCGCGGGAGGCGGCGCGGCAGCGCGCGATGGTCCCCCCGAACCGGATCGTGACCTGGCTCCACCGGACCTTCGCGCTGCGCCGCGGCGAGGGCCGGCGGGCCCTGCTGCTGACGCTCTACCTGGGCGTCGTCATCGCGTCCTACCTGATTCTCAAGGCCGTCCGCGACGCGCTGTTCATCTCGGCCTTCAGCGCGATGAAGCTCCCGTACGTGATCTTCGGGATCGCGCTCCTGGTCGGGGTCTTCGTCGACGGCTACATCCGGCTCTCGCGGCGGATCCCGGCGGCCCGGCTGACGACCTGGACCCTGGCCTTCTTCATCTCGAACCTGGTGCTGTTCTGGTTCCTGGCCCGGATGGGGCTGCGCTGGCTCTACCCGGTGCTCTACATCTGGGTCGGCTTCTTCGGGATCGCGGCGCCGGTCCAGGTCTGGACCCTGGCCAACGAGGTCTTCACCACGCGCGAGGCCAAGCGCGTGTTCGGACTGGTCGGCGGCGGCGGGATCGCGGGGGCGATCGTCGGCGGCGCCGTGGCCAGCGTGCTGGCGCTGAAGGTCGGGACCGAGCAGCTGCTGCTGGTGGTGGCCGGGTTGCTGGTGGTGGCGATCGTGCTGGTGCGGCTGATCGCGAGCTACCGCCTGCCGGTGCTGCGGACCCGCCGCGACGAGGTCCTGCCCTGGAGCCTGGCGGTCAGCGCCCAGAAGATCGCCGCCTCGCCGCACCTCAAGGTGCTGGCCTCGCTGGTCTTCGTCGGCGCGCTGGCGACGACGATCGTCGACTTCCAGTTCAAGGCGGCGGCGGCCGGGGCGGGGTTCGATCGCGACGAGCTGACCGCCTTCTTCGCGGCCGCGCTGTCCGTGATGTCGGCGATCGGCCTGGTGGTCCAGCTCGGGGTCGTGCGGCCGGTCCTGCGCTCGCTGGGCCTGGGCGCGGCGATCCTGGTGCTTCCGCTCTCGCTGCTGCTCGGCGAGTCGACGCTGATCGTGGCCGGCGGGCTGTGGGCCGCGGTCTTCATGAAGGCCAGCGACGGGGCCTTCAAGCACTCGATCGACCGGTCCAGCAAGGAGCTGGCCTACCTGCCGGTCCCGATGGACATCAAGGTCCAGGTCAAGTCGGCGATCGACATGGTGCTGGACCGGCTGGGCGACGCGACCGGCGGGCTGGTGCTGCTGGTGCTGGCGACCTGGCTGCAGCTGTCGATCGGCGCGATCGGCTGGGTCAACCTGGCGCTGCTCGCGCTCTGGCTGCTGCTGGCGCGCCGGCTGCGGCAGTCGTACATCGACGAGCTGGCGACGTCCCTGGGAGCGAAGAGCGCGCGCGCCAGCTACGAGCTGGACGCCTCGCTGATCGACGCCGACGCGCGGGCCGGCGTGCGCCGCGCGCTGGCCGCGGCGGATCCGCAGACGATCGGGATCGCGCTCGAGATGGCGGCGCTCGCGCCGGGGCCCGACCTCGAGCCCGAGCTGGCCGCGCTGGCGCGCCACGAGAGCCCCGAGGTCCGCGCGCGCGTGCTGGGGGTGTTCCTCGCCCCCGGGGCCTCCGGGATGCCGCCCGAGCTGCTCGACCGGCTGGAGGAGGCCGACCACGACCTGCTGGCCAAGGGGCTGGACCTGGTGCTGGCCCAGACCCCCGAGGAGCGCCGCGAGCGGGCGCTCGCGCTGATCGGCAAGAAGACGCCCGACACCCAGGGGGTGATGCTCGCGCTGCTGGTGCGGCGGCTCGGCCCCGAGTTCACGCCGGTCGCGGCCCACGTGCTCACCGGGATGCTGGCCGCCGACGCGCCGGCGCCGCTGCGCCGCGCGGCGACCCGCGCGATCGGCCTGCTGCCGTTCGACTCGGCGCTGGCCGGGCAGCTCGACGCGCTGCTCGACGACCCCGACCCGGAGGTCCGCTCCGACGCCGCGGAGAGCGCGGGCCGGCTGGGGCGCGCCGACCTGGCCCCGCTCCTGATCGCGATGCTCGGCTCGCAGCGCACCCGGCCGGCCGCGCACCGCGCGCTGGTCGTGCTGGGGGCCGAGGCGATCGGGCCGCTGCGGACGGCGCTCGAGGCCCCGCCGGACGGGACCCGCGCGGTGCGCCGCGCCACGGCCGCGGCGCTGAAGCACGTCCCGTCGGTGCTGCGCGCGCTCGGCTCGTCGGGCGCGATCGCGCTGCTGGTCGAGCACCTCGGCCACCCGGACGAGGACGTGCGCGAGGCGGCGATCCACGCGATCGAGCGGCTGCGCCAGCGCGATCCCGAGAACCTCCTGGCCGGCCCCGAGCTGGTCGACCCGCAGATCGCCGCCGACGGCGAGCGCCACGCCCGGGCCCTGGCGGCCTTCGGCGCCGTCGCGGCGGAGCCGGGGCCGGCGGCCGGGTTCCTGGCCGACCGGCTGCGCGACGAGCTGGAGCGGACGCGGCGGCGCGTGCTGTCTCTGCTGCGCCTGCGGCTCGGCCCGAAGGCGGCCCAGGCGGTGGCGCGCGGGCTCGAGTCGGGACGGAAGGACCTGCGGGACAACGCCCTCGAGCTGCTCGACTCGGCCCTGCCGCGCCCGCTCCGGGCCGCGGTCGTGCCGATGCTCGAGGACGAGCCGGCGAACGTGATCGAGATGCGGCACGGGGAGCCGATCGGTTACCCTTCCCCCCGCCGCGGCGAGGCGCTGCGGGAGCTGGCGCTGGGCGCCGACCCCTGGACCGCCGCGGCCGCGCTGCGGGTCGCGGCGGCGGACGGCCTGCCGTGGGCGGAGGCGGCGGCCTCGCGCCGCTGGGACCACGACGACGAGGTCCTGCGCGAGGAAGCCCGCCGGATCGTGCGGAGGGACGGTGCGGGCGAGGAGGACCGGCGCGTGACGATGTCGCTGCTCGACCGGGCCGTCGCGCTGCGCGGCGTCGACGCCTTCCGCGGCGTCACCACCGACCAGCTGGCGCTGATCGCCGCGATCGCGCACGAGCGCGTGCTGCCCGAGGGAAGCCTGCTGTTCGACGAGGGCGCGTCGCCCGACAGCCTGTTCGTCGTGCTCGACGGCCGCGTGGCGCTGAGCCGCGGCGGCGCGCCGATGGGAATGGTGGGCGGGGGCGAGGCGCTCGGCACCTGGTCGCTGCTGGACGACGAGCCGCGCTCGGCGCGCGCCGTCGCCGCCGGCCCGGTCCGGGTGCTGGCGATCGACCGCGAGGACTTCTTCGACGTGCTCGCCGAGCACAGCGAGATCAGCCGCAGCCTGATGCGCGACCTGGTCGGCCGGCTGCGCACGCTGGCCGGCTGAGCGGCGGCAAGGGGAGACGATGGGCGGGCCGGGGAACTCGAAGATCGAGGTCGTCATCGTGGACGACGACGTGCTGGTGACGCGCACGCTGTCGTTCCTGTTCGCGGGCGAGGACGACTTCTCCGTGCAGCTGTTCAACGACCCGGTCGTGGCGCTGGGCCACCTCGAGCAGCACCCGGCCCACGTCGTGGTGGCCGACTACCTGATGCCGGGGATGGACGGGCTGCAGTTCCTGTCGAGGGTCCGCGAGCTGCGGCCCGAGTCGAGCCGGATCGTGCTCACCGGGTACGCCGACAAGGACGCCGCGATCCGCGCGATCAACGAGGTCGGGCTCTACCACTTCCTGGAGAAGCCCTGGCGCAACGAGGAGCTGCTGCTGGTGGTGCGCCACGCCGGCGAGCGCGCGCTGCTGCTGGCCGAGCTGGCGCGGCGGACCGAGGACATGGCGGCGTTCCGCGAGAAGCTGTTCCGGGCCCTCCTGTGACCGACCCGCCCGGGATCTCCGATCCCTGCCGCGCGCTCTTCGGCGCCCAGCCCGACCCCGCCGCGGTGCTCGACCGGGAGCGCACGATCCTCGAGCAGAACGCGGCGGCCCGCGCGTCGTTCGGCGAGGCCGCCGGCCGGCCCTGCTGGGCGGCCCACTTCGGCCGCGAGACGCCGTGTCCTCCCTGCCGCGCGGGCGAGGTGCTGCAGGAGGGGGCTCCGCAGCGCTGGATGATGGAGCGGGCCGATCCCGCCGCGCCGGCGGCGCCGCCCGGCGTCTGGGAGGTGACGCTGGTCCCGGTCCGCGACGCCACGGGGCGGGTCACGCACCTGGTCGAGCTGCTGCGCGACGTGACCCTGACGCTGGGCCTCGAGCGGCACCTGATCGAGCTGGCCCGCGGGCTCGACCTCGAGATCGCGCGGCGGACCGCGGAGGCCGAGCAGCTGGCGGCGCGCGCGCGCGAGCTGCAGGCGGCGATCGAGCGGCTGCGGGAGGAAGAGGCCGACCTGCTGCGCACCGAGCGGATGGCGGCGCTGGGGCGGATCGTGGCCGGTGTCGCGCACGAGATCCACACCCCGCTGGGGGCGATCCTCTCGACGCTGGAACTGGTCCGGGCCCGGCTCGCCGCGGGCCGGACCGACGGCCTGGACGAGCTGGTCGAGCTGCAGCAGGAAGCCAGCGAACGGATCCGTAAGGTGGTCCGCACGCTGCGCGCCTTCTCGCGGCTCGACGCGGCCCCCGTCGAGCGGGTCGACCTGAAGGACGGGATCGAGTCCTCGCTGGCCCTGCTGTCGCACGAGATGCACCCGCGGGTGGCGGTGGAACGGGCCTACGGCCCGCTCCCGAAGGTCCGTTGCCGGCCGGACGAGGTCAACCAGGTGTTCCTCAATATCCTGCGGAACGGCGTGCAGGCGATCCGCGGTCAGGGCACCATCACCGTCCGCAGCTTCGCGGAAGGGGGCGTGGCCGTGGTCGAGATCGAGGACACCGGGCCCGGGATTCCCGACGAGGACCGGGAGCGGATCTTCGAGGCCGGCTTCACGACCAAGCCCCGCGGCGAGGGGACCGGCTGGGGCCTCGCGATCTGCCGGCGCATCGTGCGCGAGCACGGCGGCGAGATCGAGGCCCGCAGCACGCCCGGGCGCGGCGCCACCTTCCGCATCACGCTGCCGATCGAGGGACCGCCATGAACCGTCCGACCCGACGCGCTCCGCAGCTGCTCGCCGCCCTGGCCCTGCTCGCGGCCGGGATCGTCACGCTTCCGTCGGCCCGGGCCGCGGCCCCGGCCGAGGCGGCGCCGTGGCGCGTCACCGGCGCCGAGCGGGTCGTCGCGATCGGCGACGTGCACGGGGCCTACGAACCGCTGGTCGAGCTGCTGCGGGCCTCGGGCCTCATCGACGAGAAGCTGGCCTGGAGCGGAGGGAAGGCGCACCTGGTCATGCTGGGCGACATGGTCGATCGCGGCCCGAAGGAGCGCGAGGTGCTCGACCTGGTCATGCGGCTCGAGCGCGAGGCGCCGAAGGCCGGCGGGCAGGTCCACGTGCTGCTCGGCAACCACGAGGTGATGAGCCTGGTCGGCGACCTGCGCTACGTCTCGAAGGCCGGCTACGCGGAGTACGCCGAGGCCTCGCCGCCGAAGGAGCGCGAGCAGGCGCTGGCCCGCTTCATGCGCAGCAGCGGCGCGGAGTCGGGTCCGGAAGGGGTGCTGCTGCAGTTCGACGAGAGCTACCCGCCCGGCTATTTCGAGCGCCGCAGGGCCTTCGCGCCGGACGGGCCGTACGGCCGCTGGCTGCTCTCCAAGTCCTTCATCCTGGTGATCGACGACGTCGCCTACGTCCACGGCGGGCTGCCTTCGAGCGTCGCCTCGGAGGGGGCGGAGGCGCTCAATCGCCAGCTGATGGGGGAGATCCGGGCCTACATCGACGCGCGGCAGGTCCTGGTCGACGCCGGCCTGCTCGACCCGGAGACCAGCTTCGTCGAGTCGTTCCAGAGGGTCGGGCAGAAGGTCGAGCAGGCCGAGGCCGCGGCGAAGCCCCTGCCGGAGGCGTCCGCGAAGGCGGCCGAGGCCCTGCTGGCCAGCGCCGGCGCCTACGCCTTCAACAACGAGAACCCGTTCTGGTACCGCGGCACCTCGCTCAACCCCGAGCCGCAGGAGTTGCCGACCTTCGACGCCGCGCTGGCGAAGCTGGGCGCCAAGGCCGCCGTCGTCGGCCACACGACGACGCCGGGCGGCCGCGTCACCTCGCGTTTCGGCGGGCGCCTGTTGCGCGCCGACACCGGGATGCTCAGCGCGGTCTACCGCGGCCGCGGCGCCGCGGTGATCGTGCAGGGGGGCGCGCTCAAGGTCTTCTACCCGGCCGAGCCGGGAGACACCACGGCCGTCGCCGAGACCCGGGAGGAGATCCGTCCGGTCGTCGCCCAGGGGATGCCCGACCCGGCGCTCGAGACCTTCCTGAAGACGGCCCAGGTCACGAAGGTCGAGGACATCGGCAGCGGTATCACGCGACCCAAGCGGCTGACGCTGCAGAAGGACGGGCTGACCCGCCGCGCCGCGTTCAAGTACGTCGACGAGACCTTCGATTCGACCGTGCGGGTCGCGGGCAAGCTCGAGATGCAGTTCAACGACCGCTACGTCTACGACATCGCAGCCTACAAGCTCGATCGGCTGCTCGACATGAACATGGTCCCGGTGGCCGTCGAGCGGACCGTCGACGGGACTGCCGGCGCGGCGCAGGACTGGATCGAGAACGCCATCGACGAGGGCCGCCGCGTGACGGAGAAGCTCGAGCCCTACGACGCCGAGTCGTTCAAGCGGCAGACCCAGGTGATGCGGGTCTTCGACGCGCTGATCTACAACGCCGACCGCAACCAGGGGAACATCCTCTACACCCCCGGCGACTGGAAGCTGCACCTGATCGACCACACCCGCGCCTTCCGGCTCTCGACCGGGCGCCCGCCCGGCCTGGTCGACGTGCCGCTGGAGATCGCGCCCGGCCTGCGCGAGAAGCTGGCCGCGCTGAACGAGGCGCAGCTCAAGCAGGCTCTCGGCGGGCTGCTCAGCAACGCGCAGATCGGCGCGATCCTGAAGCGGCGCGACAAGCTGCTGGCGGAGACGGGGCCGAGGCCGGCCCCCGGAGGGAAACGATGACAAGACGGATCACGGGCCTCGCCCTGCTGGGACTGCTCTTCGCCGTCGCCGCGTGCGGCCCGCGGGACGAGTCGCGCCCCGCGCCCCCGGCCGCCGCGCCGGCCGTCAGCGGCACGACTGGCCCGGAGTCGCCCAGTCCGTCCCCGGCGCCCGCGGGCTTCGACAGGACACTCGAGTTGCAGGGGATCACCTTCCGCGTGACCTGCTCCAACGCGTCGTCGCTCAACAAGGTGACGATCACCCCCAGCGGCCTCGAGATCGACAACGCACCGATGGAGCGGGAGGCCGATGGGACCGTCGTCGGGGCCGAGGTGGCCGACCTGAACGTCGACGGCTCGCCGGAGATCTACGTCTACGTCCAGTCCGCCGGCAGCGGCTCGTACGGCTCGCTGATCGCCTTCTCGGCCAACCAGAAGAAGTCCCTGAGCGAGATCTACCTGCCGCCGGTAGCCGACGACGCGAAGGCTTCGAAGGGCTACATGGGCCACGACGAGTTCGCGGTCGTCGAGTCGACCCTGGTCCAGCGCTTCCCGCTCTACGCGGAAGGGGACACGAACGCCCAGCCGAGCGGGAAGACGCGCCAGCTCCAGTACAAGCTGGCACCGGGCGAGGCAGGGTGGCTGCTCCGCGTGGACAAGGTCGTCGAGTACTAGCACATCGGGGACAGCGACCGACTTGCGGCAGCTGTCCCCGGTTAGAACGCGCCCACCGCGACCCGGTAGAAGGCCAGCACCGGCCCCGAGCCGTCCGCGCCGACGACCCAGGCCGCGGTCGGGTTGCGGCTGTAGCCGTACGAGACCGTGGCGTTCGAGGCGAGCGCGCGCGAGAACAGCAGCCGGACCGTGGCGCCGCTGGTCGTGGCCGAGACCGGCTGGAGCGGGGCCGCGCCGTCCTGGGCGCGGAACAGGCCCGCCTGCCCGCCCGAGATGTTCTTGTCCCAGCGGACCTCGATCTCGGTCCGCGCGCCGTTGGCGAACTTCGCGGAGACCAGCTTCGGCACCTGGACCGCGGGCTGCCCGTACGAGCCGGCCCGCACGACCCGCGCCAGCCGCACCCCCGCCGTCTTGTAGCCGTCGACGCTGAGGTGGATCGAGTCCGAGCGCGGCTGGTCGATCAGCGGGATCACGCCCGCCAGCGGGTCGAGGCCCTGGCGGCGCTGCGCCTCCTGGATCGGCAGCCAGGTCTCGAAGTCCGCGGTCAGGTAGGTTGCCAGCTGGCAGTTGCCGAAGAACAGGTTCGGGCTGCCGAGATCGGCGCGCAGGTTCTCGACCAGCGCGCGGAGGTCGGCCAGGTACAGGTCGGTGCCGCGGCCGGCGTCCGACTCGCCCTGGTACCAGAGCGCGCCGCGGATCGGGTGCGCGTAGCCCTGCGCCCGGACGCGGGCGATCGCCGAGCCGTAGAGCGTTCCACGGTTCGCCGGGTCGGCCGCGTTGCGCTGCCACTGGCTGTAGAGGTTCGTCCCGCCCAGCGGGGCCGGGATGATCGCGACCGGCACGCCGACCGCCTTCTCGATCTCCTTGGCGAAGCGCAGCATGAGCGTGTGGGCCGGCGCCTCCTCGCTGACCCGGTCGACCTGGTCGGTGCCGTCGTCCATCGGCTCGCGGGCGCGCTTCCAGGCGTAGTCGTTCCCGAACAGGTGGACGCGGTCGATCGGCGGCTCGGCCGGGTCGAGGGTTCCGGAATAGCCCGACATGTTCGACTGGCCGATCGCCAGGAAGACGTCGCCGACCGCGATCTCGGCGACCGTGTCGGCGCCGAGCACCTGCTCCGTCGCGGCGTCGACCAGCCGCGCCTCGAGGTCGTAGTTGCCGCCCGCCGGGACCGCGTCCAGCGCGAACGCGGCGGTCGCGCCGGCCGGGGCCGGCGACAGCGGGAAGGCGTGGTCGTCCCAGTCGAAGCCGGGCAGCGGCGCGCCGTTCACGCTCTCGACCAGCCGCAGTTCCAGCCGCGCCGCGCCCGCTGCGCGGTACGCAACCGGCACCGGGACCGGCGCGTGCCCCTCGGGGCCGCGCTGGAACAGCTTCCAGTCCGCGAGCCCGTCGTGCGCGCGGAACAGCGCCAGCGGCGCCGCGGGAAGGGTCGCGTCCGCCGTCAGGCGCAGCAGCGGCCGCCGCCCGTCGACCAGGTCGGACAGCCCGAGCCCGCGCCCGAACAGCCGGTGGTCGTCGGCGATCGGGAAGACGCCCGCATCGAGGTCCCACCCCGAGCCGTTCCAGCGATCCAGCCGCAGCGTCGACTGCGTTCCGAAGTCCTTCGCCAGCCGCAGCCGCAGGCGCGTCGCCCCGCCGAGCGCAGCCTGGCCCAGCGCGGTGAATTCGCGGCCGCGCCGGACCCACGCGAAGGCCGTGCCCGACGCGTCGATCCGGAAGAGCACGCCGCCGCCCGCGTTCTCGGCGTAGCTCCCCTCGTTCCAGAGATTCACCTCGAGCGACTCCGCGAGCGCGGTCGTGTCCAGGTAGACCGCCTGGCCCTGCTGCGCGCCGTCCTGCGGCAGGCGATCGAAGGCGTCGATGCAGCCCTGCCCCGAGCCGTCGTACGACACCGCGAGGTCGCCGGCCGCGTCGCGCACCAGGAAGCCGCCGTTGGCGGCGCCGACCTGCGTCATCTCCGCCGGCCGCAGGCCCGGCAGGTCGCCGTCGAAGGTGTAGGTCTTCGGGTCGCAGGCGTCGCCGAGGCCGTCGCCGTCCTGGTTGGCCTGCGACGGGTTGGCGGTGCCGGGGCAGTTGTCGTGGTCGTCGCGCACCAGGTCGCCGTCGTCGTCGGCGCAGCGCACGGCGGCGGCGCGCGGGGTCCCGTCGGAAGCCTCGCCCAGCGGCCCCTCGCCGGCGGGGTTCCAGGCCGCGACGAGGTAGGTGAAGAGGAGACCCGGTGCGTCGGGGTCGGAGGCCGAGAGCCCCGGCTCGCGGAACACGAGGCACGACAGGTCGCTGCCATCGGCCCGCGCGCCGCGGTACAGGTCGTATGCCGCCGCCCCGGGGACGCCGTCCCAGCGCAGCGTCGCGCCGTCGGCGTCGAAGCGCAGCGTCGGGCCGACCTCGGGCGGGGCCTGTGCGGCCGCGGCGAGCGCGGTGAGCGTGCAGGCAAGGACCAGCGCGGCGCGCACGGCGCGGCGGGCCAGGCGGACGGCGGCCATCGAACCTCCCCGGGGGTGGGATGGATATACGCCGAATCGGCGGAAGCGGGGGGCGGGCCGGCCTCCGCGCCGGCCCGAATCTCAGCCCAGGAGCGCCAGCAGGGCCCCCGCTGCCAGGGCGGTCCCGATCACCCCGGCGACGTTCGGCCCCATCGCATACATCAGCAGGTAGTTGTGGGGGTCGGATTCCTGGGCGACGTTGTGGGCCACCCGGGCCGCCATCGGGACGGCTGAGACGCCGGCGGCGCCGATCAGCGGGTTGACCGGGCTGCCCGGCAGCTTCGCCATCAGCTTCCCCAGCAGCACCCCGCCGGCGGTCGAGAGCGCGAAGGCGGCGCATCCCAGCACCAGGATCTTGATCGTCTGCGGCCGCAGGAAGCTGGTCCCGTCCATCGAGACCCCGACCGACAGCCCGAGCAGGATCGTCACCGCGTTGATCAGGGCGTTCTGCGCGGTGTTGGACAGCCGCTCGGTCGTGCCGCACTCGCGCAGCAGGTTGCCGAACATGAGCAGCCCGATCAGGCTCGTCGCCGCCGGCACCAGCAGCGCACCGACGATCGTGACCGCGATCGGGAAGACGATCCGGATCGGCCGCGGCACGATGAAGTCGGCCTGCATCCGGATCTTCCGCTCCTTCTCGGTCGTCAGCAGGCGCATGATCGGCGGCTGGATCAGCGGCACGAGCGCCATGTAGGAGTAGGCCGAGACGGCGATCGGCCCCAGCAGCTGGGGCGCCAGCTTCATCGTCAGGTAGATCGAGGTCGGACCGTCGGCGCCGCCGATGATCCCGATCGAGGCCGCCTCCTGCGGCGTGAACCCCATCCAGCAGGCGGCGAGGAAGGTGCCGAAGACCCCGAGCTGCGCCGCCGCCCCCAGGAACAGCGTCTTGGGGTTGGAGAGCAGCGGGCCGAAGTCGGTCATCGCGCCGAGGCCGAGGAAGATCAGCGGCGGGAAGATCTCGAGCCGCACGCCGTAGAAGAGGTAATGGAACAGCCCGCCGATCTCGTGCTCGGAGGCCGGCGGGGCCATCAGCCCGGAGAGCGGCAGGTTGGCCATCAGGGCGCCGAAGCCGATCGGCACCAGCAGCAGCGGCTCGAACCCCTTGACGATCGCCAGGTAGAGCAGCAGCAGCGCGACGCCGAGCATCGCCCCCTGCTGCCAGGTCATGTTGGCGAGGCCGGTCGAGTGGAACAGTTCGTACACGGGTGCGGGCCTCCCCTGGGCGGGCTAGCTGGTGCGCTTGGGCGCGACGCGGTGCGAGGCGAGCACGTCCAGCCTCCCGGCTCGCGACCAGGACTGCGCGGCCGCCTCGCCGTGGATGTGGACGCGGTGGATGCGCGCCCGCGCGCCCAGCGCCTCCTCGGCGGCGGCGGCCAGGACCGCGATCAGTTCGGGATCCAGCTCACCCGCGAGCGCCGCGGCTCCCGCGCCGCCGGTCGCGCCGCCGGCCGCGGCGCCGCGCTCCGGCC
>CAYZDB010000046.1:0-14113 GCA_964476985.1 uncultured Acidobacteriota bacterium
CCCTGCGCCGCCGCGGCGGGCGGCACCGCGCTCCAGCTCGGCGCGTGGCCCGGGACCGCCGTCGCGCTCGCGCTCGCGCTGCTGCAGGCGCTCGCCGGCGCGGGCGGTGCGCGGCGGGCCCCGGACGCGATCCTCCACCCGGAACTGGAGCGCTGGACGCCGCAACGGGTCGCGGAGGTCGCGCGGGTCCGGCCGTCCGAACTGGCCGCCGCTGCGGCCAGCCTGGCGCGGGCGCAGCGCGCGGTGATCGCGGTCGGGGGCGGTGTCGCCCGCCACGGCGAGGGGCCTGCCGCGGCAGCGGCGATCGCCGCGCTGGCGGGCGCGGCCGGGGCTCGCCTGCTGGTCCCGGCGCTCGACCCCGACCCGGCCCAGCTCCTGCCGCTCCCGCTCGGCGCTCCCCCGGCCGGCGGGGGGGACGGGCCGGCCTGGGGCGCCCCTGCGTTGCGCGACGAGGCGCGCAGCGTCGTGCTGGTCGTGGAGGACGCCGAGCAGCTGGCCGGTCGCGGCGGCTGGGGCGGGCTCGAGCGTCTCGCCCGCACCGCGCGGCTCTCGGTCGTGCTGGGTCAGCACCCCGGCGCGCTGGCGCGCGAGGCCTCGCTCTTCCTGCCGGTCGCCGGGCACCTCGAGCAGGTCGACCTCGTGGGGCTCGACGGCGGCACCTGGCGCGGCGAGGCCGTGCGGCCGGTTCCGCGTGGCGTGATGACGGCGGCGGCGGTGCTGCGCGCGGTGGCGCGCCGGCTGGGCTGGCCCGAGCGGTGGTTCCCCGCCGAACCGGAGGGGTGGGTCGCCGAGGCCGACGGCCGCACCGCTGCGCCCCCCGCGGTGGCGTCGTCGGGCGCGGTGGCGGTGCTGCGCGAGGCCGGGGAGGGGCCGCGGACCACCCCCGCGCTGTTCGAGCGGTTCCCGTTGGCGCTGGTCGTCGGCCACCGGGACGAGGGGCGCTCCCCGCTGGCGGCGGTGGACGCGGGGGACGCGGCGCCGACGCTCCTGCTGTCGCCCCAGGACGCAGCGGCGCGCGGCCTGGCCGACGGCGCCCCGGCGATCGTGGCCAACGAGCGCGGGCGGCTGGCGGTCCGGGTGCGGCGCGAGGCGGGGCAGCCGGAAGGGATCGTGGCGGTGCTCCCCGGAGGCCACGAACCGCCGTCCGCCCTGGGCCGGCTCTTTCCGGAACCGGCCGCCGGGGCCGGGCCCGGGGGCTCCGGCGGTGCGGCCGTCGCGCTGGTCGAGGTGGGTCCGCCGGGCGCCGGCTGAGCGGCGGGGGGCGCTGATTTCCACCAGCCCGTCCACAGCTGTGGAAATCGGGTTGGAAGGGTGGGGGATCTTACCCACTCCGTGCGGGTTTTCGCGCAAAAGCACGATCGAAATTCGGCCGGGTCGCCTTGCTGCAATAGTTTAGAAGGTCTTGTGCGCGGCATCCGAATTGCTTACTATTTAGCCGCCCGGACCGGAGGTCATCGTGATCCCCGGCCTTGGCACCCGGGGGGCCCTGGAGAGACTTGCCGGAGCCCGGGAAACCGAGAACGGGTCCACGGACAACGGGTGGGGAACGGCCCGTCGGACCGGATTCGGAAGCCTCCAACCCTCCGCCGATTCAACGATCGTCCCCCGCGGCCCTCAGCCGCGGGGGCTGTTGTTTTGGGCCATCGCGCGGGACGGTTGGCGGCGCGTTGACGCTCCCGAACCCCGCTGCTACCTTCCGGCGGCTCACCCCCCCACTCTGCCGCCGTACCGACCCGCCGGGCCGCGCTGCGCGGACCGCGCCCGCCACGAGGTGCCCCGATGACGCACAGCAGCTTCGAGCACGTGCGCAACATCGGGGTCATTGCGCACATCGACGCCGGCAAGACGACCGTCAGCGAGCGTTTCCTCTACTACACCGGCCTGACCCACAAGATCGGCGAGGTCCACGACGGCGAGGCGGTGATGGATTTCCGCCCCGACGAGCGCGAGCGCGGGATCACGATCTCCGCGGCCTCGAGCACGCTGACCTGGCGCGACGTCACGATCAACCTGGTCGACACGCCGGGTCACGTCGACTTCACGGCCGAGGTCGAGCGCAGCCTGCGCGTGCTCGACGGCGCGGTCGTGGTCTTCTCCGGGGTCGAGGGGGTCGAGCCGCAGAGCGAGACGGTCTGGCACCAGGCCGACCGCTACGGCGTGCCGCGCGTCGCCTTCATCAACAAGCTGGACCGGGTCGGGGCCGACCACGAGCGCGTGCTCGAGGAGATCCGCGGCAAGCTGGGCGCGCACGCCCTGTTCGTCAACCTGCCGCACGGCCTCGAGGACAAGCTCGACGGCGTGATCGACCTGCTGCGGATGAAGTGGCTGGTGTTCGATCCCGACACCCGCGGCCGCGAGCTGGAGGAACGCGACATCCCCGCCGACGCCCGGGAGGCCGCCGAGGCCGCCCGCACGCGGCTGGTCGAGGGGGTGGCCGAGGTCGTCGACTGGCTCGGCGACATGTTCCTGATGGAGGAGCCGATCTCCTCGGTCGACCTCAAGCGGGCGATCCGCGACGCGACGCTCGCCGGACGGCTGGTGCCGGTGCTCTGCGGGGCCGCGCTCAAGGACCTCGGGATCCGGCCGGTGCTCGACGCGGTCCGCGACTACCTGCCGTCGCCGGTCGAAAGGCCGCCGGCCGAGGGGCACGACCCGGCCACCGGCGAGCGGCTGGAGCGCGCGCCGTCGCCGGGCACGCCGTTCTCCGCGCTGGTCTTCAAGGTCGTGGCGACGCGCGAGACCGACTTCGCCTGGCTCCGCGTCTACTCCGGCCAACTCGACGGCGACCAGCGGGTCTTCAACCCGCGCACCAAGGTCCGGCTGCGGCTGCGCAACCTGGTCCGGCTCTACGCCGACCGCAGCGAGCCGGTGAAGTTCGCGGAGGTCGGCGACATCCTCGCGGTCCAGGGGCTGAAGGACGTCGTCACCGGCGACACCCTGTGCGACCCGGAGGCGCCGATCAGCTTCGAGCCGATCCACTTCCCGCCGACCGTCGTCTCGGTCGCGGTCGAGGCCCGGACCAACGCCGAGCGCGAGCGGCTGCTCGAGGTCGTGGCGCGGCTGACGCGCGAGGACCCGACCTTCCGCGTCCACACCGACGCCGAGACCGGCCAGCTGCTGCTCTCCGGGATGGGCGAGCTGCACCTCGACGTGATCCGCAACCGGATGCAGCGCGAGTTCAACGTCGCGGCCCGCTTCGGCCGGCCGCGCGTCTCGTACCGCGAGACGGTCGGTTCGCCGGGGCGCGGCGAGGGGACCTTCGAGAAGCGGATCGGCGAGGCCGCGATCCACGCCTCCGCGCGCGTGCTGGTCGAGCCGCGGCCGCGCGAGCCGGGCGACCTGGGAATCGCGCCCGTCGAGGTCGTGCTGGCCGGCAACGCGAAGCTGCTGCCCGCCGCGCTCCAGGCCGAGGCGGCCGACATCCTGCGCTCCGGCCTGGAGGCAGGCGGCGTGTACGGCTACCCCGTCGTCGACGTCAAGGCCACGCTCGAGTCGGTGCAGCTCGGCGACGCGCCCGACCCGCTGCTGCCGCTCGGCGCGTCGATCTCGACCGCGCTGCGCCACGCGCTGGCCGAGGCGGCGACCGTCGTGCTGGAGCCGGTGATGAAGTTCGAGGTCCGCGCCCCCGAGGACTTCCTGGGGGTGGTGGTCAAGGACCTCGGCGCGCGGCGGGCCGAGATCCGCGACACCGGCCTCGCCGGCCCCGTCGCGCTGGTGCGGGGGCTGGTGCCGCTGTCGACGATGTTCGGCTACTCGACCGACGTCCGCTCGCTGACGCAGGGGCGGGGCTCGTTCTCGCTCGAGCCGTTCGACTACCAGCCGGTGCCGGACCACATCGCGGCCCGGGACCACACGCTGCTGTAGCGGGCGCCGCGCCCGCCCGCGCGCGTCTTGACATCCTCCCGGGCCGATCCTAATTCCCCGGCGTCAACCGAGGAGGACGACACCATGACGCTGGTCAGATGGCAGCCCCTGCAGTCGGTTCAGGCGCTCCAGGAAGAGATGGCACACCTCATGCGCGAGGCCTTCGACGGCGCGGACGCCGGGTTCGGCCGCCCGTTCGTGCCGCCCGTGGACATCCTCGAGAAGGGCGACACGCTCCTGCTCGTCGCCGACCTGCCCGGTTTCCGCAACGAGGACATCGAGGTCTCGGTCGAGAACCGGACGCTGACGCTCTCCGGCGAGCGCAAGCCCGACCCGGCCCACCAGGACGCGGCGGTCTTCCGCGCCGAGCGCAGCACCGGCCGCTTCAGCCGCGTCTTCGCGCTGCCGGCGACGGTCGACGTCGCGAAGATCGGGGCCGAGGTCCGGGACGGCATCCTGACGGTCACGCTGCCCAAGGCCGAGGAAGCCAAGCCGCGGAAGATCGAGGTGCGCATCGCGTAGCCGGGAGTTCCGGAGCGGTTCGACGAAGGGGGGGCGGGCCCGCGTCCCGTCCCCCCTTCGCTCCCTTTCGATCGGACACGGCCGACGGTCGCGGGACCGTATGGCACGACGGAGGGGACGGTGGCAGACTCGCCCCGTCCCTGGCCGTGCGGTCTCGAGGAACCCATGACGAAGGAACGGGAACGCGGCGACGATCCCGGCACTCCCGGTGCCGGCGGCGCCGCCGAACGCGACGGCGCGGGCGACGACGTGCTCGGCGTGCTGCCGCTGCGCAACAGCGTGCTCTTCCCGCACGCGGTCATGCCGATCTCGGTCGGCCGCCGCAAGACGCTGGCGCTGATCGAGAGCGCTCTCGAGAAGGACCTGCCGGTCGTGGTCGTCAGCCAGAAGGACGCCGCGGTCGACGACCCGGGCGCCGACGACCTCTACGAGTACGGCACCCTGGCGCGGATCCTCAAGGCGATCCGCGTCGGCGGCGGCAACATCAACCTGATCATCCAGGGCCAGGAGCGGATCCGGATCCGGTCGTTCACGCAGCTCGAGCCGTTTCTCGCCGCCGAGATCGAGCGCCTGCCGAACCAGCAGGAGGGCGGGATCGAGATCGAGGCCCAGGCCCGCAACCTGGCGCTGCAGTTCCGCAAGCTGGTCGAGATCCACCCCAACCTCTCGGGCGAGGTCGAACTGTCGCTGCCCGAGGACGAGCCCGACCGGCTGGCCGACATCATCTCGTCCGTCATGCCGATCCCGGTCTCGGACAAGATGGACCTGCTGCCGATCGTCTCGCTGCGCGAGCGGCTGACGCAGCTCACGATGCGCGTGGCGCGCGAGATCCAGGTCACGGAGCTCGGCTCGCAGATCCAGTCGCGGGTGATGGACGAGGTCGGGAAGACCCAGAAGCAGTTCTACCTGCGCGAGCAGATGAAGGCGATCCAGCGCGAGCTGGGCGAGGGCGACGACCGCGCGCGCGAGGTCGAGGAGTTCCGCAAGAAGGTCGAGGAGGCCGGTCTCACCACCGAGGCCCGGGAGATTGCCGAGCGCGAGCTGGACCGGCTGGCGCAGATGTCACCCGCCTCGGCCGAGTACACCGTCTCGCGCACCTACCTCGACTGGCTGACCAGCCTCCCCTGGAGCAAGGCCACCGAGGATCACATCGATCTCAAGCACACCCGCGCGATCCTCGACGAGGACCACTACGACCTCGAGAAGGTCAAGGACCGGATCCTGGAGTACCTCGCCGTGCGCAAGCGGCGGCCGGAGCTCAAGGGCCCGATCCTCTGCCTGGTGGGCCCCCCGGGCACCGGCAAGACCTCGCTCGGCCGCTCGATCGCCCGCGCCATGGGGCGCAAGTTCGTGCGCGTCTCGCTGGGCGGGGTGCGCGACGAAGCCGAGATCCGCGGGCACCGCCGGACCTACGTCGCGGCGCTGCCGGGCCGGATCATCCAGGGGCTCAAGCGCGCCGGGACCCGGAACCCGGTCTTCGTGCTCGACGAGATCGACAAGCTCGGCGCGGACTTCCGCGGCGACCCGGCCAGCGCGCTGCTCGAGGTCCTCGACCCGGAGCAGAACAACAGCTTCTCGGACCACTACCTCGAGGTGCCGTTCGACCTGTCCCAGGTCTTCTTCATCTGCACCGCGAACGTGCTCGACACGGTCCCGCCGGCGCTGCGCGACCGGATGGAGGTGCTCAACCTCCCGGGCTACACCGAGGAAGAGAAGGTCGAGATCGCGCGCCGGCACCTGATCCCGCGCCAGGTCACCGAGAACGGCCTGGCCGGCTCGAAGCTGGAGTTCACCGACGACACGATCCGGCGCGTCATCGCCGACTACACGCGCGAGGCGGGGCTGCGCAACCTCGAGCGCGAGTTCGCCAGCCTGTGCCGCAAGATCGCGCGCAAGCTGGTCGAGGAGGGCGAGCCCGAGCAGCCGCTGGTGGTCGGCGCCGACGAC
This sequence comes from uncultured Acidobacteriota bacterium, assembly GCA_964476985.1. Classification (GTDB taxonomy): domain Bacteria; phylum Acidobacteriota; class Polarisedimenticolia; order J045; family J045; genus JALOKP01. The sequence goes on from CAYZDB010000046.1 coordinate 6,334, forward strand.
ATCCCCGGTTACCTCGGGCCGCCGCACTTCTACCGCGAGCTGGCCGAGCGGGCCGACCGGCCGGGCGTGGCGATCGGCCTGGCCTGGACCCAGGCCGGGGGCGACATCCTCTTCATCGAAGCCACCAAGATGCCGGGCCGCGGCAAGCTGATGATCACCGGCCGGCTGGGCGAGGTGATGAAGGAATCGGCCCAGGCCGCGCTGTCCTGGATCCGCTCCAACGCGGATCGCTTCGGGATCGCGCCCGAGGTCTTCGAGAAGACCGACCTGCACGTCCACGTGCCGGCCGGCGCGATTCCCAAGGACGGGCCCTCGGCCGGCGTCACGATCGACGTCGCCCTGCTCTCGCTGATGACCGGGCGACCGGTGCGGCCGCAGCTGGCGATGACCGGCGAGATCACCCTGCGCGGCAAGGTGCTGCCGGTCGGCGGGATCAAGGAGAAGGTGCTGGCGGCGCGGCGGGCCGGCGTGACCCGCGTGCTGCTTCCCAAGCACAACGAGAAGGATCTCGAGGACATCCAGCCGGAGCTGCGGAAGAACCTCGAGTTCGTGTTCGTCGAGGACCTCGAGCAGGTGATCCGGGAGGCGCTGGGCGAGAACGTCACCGCGCCGCCCCTCCCGGTCGTGCCGCCGGTCGAGCGCCCGGTGGTGGTCGCGGGCCAGGTCGAGGTCGGGGACGAATAGCGACGGGAAAGGGGACAGCGGAATGCGGAGCCAGCAGGAGGCGTTCAAGGTCGGGGAGCGCAGCGCGGCGGGTGGCACCTACTACTGCGCCGTCTGCGACGCGCGCGGCGCCGAGACGCGGGCCGTACTCGACGAGGGGGAGGTGCTCCCGCTCTGCGCGACGTGCGTCGCCGCGGGGCGCCCCGAGACGGACCAGTTGTGGGTCGATCTCAGGACGCGCGAGACCTACCGGCGCGCGACGACCACCCGCTGGCGCGAGATGTGGAAGGTGCCGTCAGCGAGCTGACGGCGTCGACGGGCTGACCGAGGTCTCCGTGTCGTCCGGGTTGGTGAGCAGGATGACGCCGGCCACGATCAGGATCCCGCCGCCGACGACCACCGCGACCCCCTTGCCGGTCCGGAACCAGGCCAGCCCCTTCGCGCCGGTGTCTTCCTTGAGCCGGGCCACGCCGACCGGGACCTTGTCCGTCCCGGGGACGGGATCCGTCTTCGACAGGCCCAGCTTCTCGTCCTCGGGCAGGAAGTCGGTCAGGTCGATCTCGATCGGCACCTCGCGCTCCGGCGCGACGAGCAGGATCCGGCTCCCGAGGAAGGCCCCCTCGGCCGTCTCGACGCCGTAGCGGTAGTAGCCGTAGCTGACGTTCTTGAGGCGGCACTCGCCGAACCGGTCGGTGTCGTTCGAGACCAGCGCCGGCGACTTCCCCTCCATCGGCGCCAGCAGCAGGCGCGCGCCGGGGAGGTCCTTCCCCTGCCGGTCGCGGATCCAGGCCACGACCGACGACTTCCCCTGCGGGGCCGGGGCCGCCGCGGCGCCCGCCGGCGGAGCCGGCGGCCCGGACTGCGCCGCGGCCGTCGGGAACGGGGCGAAGAGGAGGGCCGGGACGAGCAGGGCGGCCAGGGCGCGGCGGAGCGGGGGGAAGGTCATCGCGGCGTGATGCTACCCGAAATCCGGGGCGCCATCCCGCACGGACCCGGGCGGGCCTCGCCGGCAGCCGATCCCGGCCGGACCGGCGCGTCCCGGGACCCGCCGCGGCAGGCGGCCCCGGGCCCCCTCACCGGCGGCGGTTCGGGGCCCAGGGGTTCTTTCCCGCGCGCAGCGCGTCGAGCTGGTCGCGCAGGTCGTCGTTCTCCGGGCTCGCCGCGACCACGCGCTCCAACTCGTCGATCGCCAGCTCGAAGTCGCGCTTGTGGGTGTACGCCTGCGCCAGCGTGACGCGCAGGTAGCTCTCCGACTCCGGGTCGAGCCCCGGCTCGCGCAGCAGGTTGCGAGACACGCGGACCAGGCGGTCCCAGTCCTCCGTCGCGACCGCGAAGCGGTGCTCCCCCCACCAGCGCGACGGGGTCTGCTGCATCCGCTCGAACAGCTTGCGGGCCTCTTCCAGCTGGCCCGACTCGATCAGGTCGTTGACCAGCCAGGCCCGCGCGAACTCGGCGTACATGGCGTCCCCGGCGCGCTCGAACAGCGCCAGGCAGGCCCGCAGGAAGGGCTCGCCGTCGACGCCGTGGACCGTCCGGAGGACGTTCCGGACCTCGCCGCCGGCGCGGCAGGTATCGGCCGTGGCGGCGACGTCCTTCGGGACCACCAGGCCGGCGCTGGTCCGGTCGCCGCGCTGGTTCAGCTCGAAGAGCAGCTGGTTGAGCGCCCGTCCGTCGCTCCCGAGCTTCTCGCCGACGAGCGGCGCCGGGACGCCGGCGTTGAGCAGGGTCCGCACGACCTGCCCCACGTTGTCGGGCGCCAGGCGCGCCGCGACCGAGGCGTCCTCGAAGGCGTCGCTGAGCTGGCCTACGGCCAGGTCGATCGCGATCAGGCTGCGCCGGTTGGCGGCGTTCCAGGGGTCGATCCGGCGCGCCCGGCCGGCGGCGCGCGCGGCCTCGTCGAGCGCCGCCCCCTGCCGGGCGCGGTCGATCGCGCCGGACTCGATCGCGGCAATCAGCTGCGTCGCCTGCTGGACGGCGTATCCCGCGGCCAAGGGGCGCAGGGCCTGGGCCCGTGCCTGGAGCGGCAGGGCGCGGCAGATCGGCGCCGTGTCCTTGCGGTTGGCGCGCCAGGTGCGCATCAGCTCGGAGGCCTCGGCCTGGCGCATCGTCGGCAGGTCGGGCACGCGCAGCGTCCCGGCGAACGCGCTCCACTGGGCGGCGGCGAACAGCAGCGCGGGGACGGCGAGCGCGATCGCCCCCGCGGCGCACGCGGCGGCCAGCCGCGGCGCCGGCCGCGCCAGGCGTCCTCCGTGCGGCCACGGGCCCGACAGGGCCCCGGCCAGGAAGGCGACCAGCAGCAGGTTGGAAGGGATCTGCAGGCCGAAGTCGACCAGCTCGTGCAGCGCCACCGCGAGCAGCGCGGCCCACAGCGGCCAGGTGGTGGTCGAAGGAAAGGTGCCGGTCGGGTCGCGGTCGCCGCGCCGCCGGCGGGCCAGCATCCCGCGCACGACCGGGAGGGCGACCAGCGCGACCGGCAGCAGCGCCAGCAGCAGCCCCGGGGCGCCGGTCTCGACCAGCAGCTGGAGGTAGTCGTTGTGGGCGTAGTCGTAGAAGGCCTGGATCTCGCGCGGACGGTAGAGCCGGAAGGCCTCCTCGAACGTCGCGCCGCCCGAGCCGGTCAGCGGGAAGTCGGAGACCATCCCCAGGCTGGCCCGCCAGACGGCGCCGCGCCCCGCCTCCGCCGTCCACTCCTCGTGCAGCGCGGCCTGCCGTTCCATCAGCGCCGGACCGGCCAGCAGCAGCGCGGGGATCACCAGCAGCGCCAGCATCAGCAGCCCGACGGCGCGCGCGCTGCGCCGGTCCGGCCGGCCGACGACCAGCACGGCGCCGACGACCACGACGAGCAGCATCCCCGCCAGGCCGGCGCGCGACTTGCTGGCGATCACCCCGAAGATCTGCAGCCCGGCGAGCAGGGCCAGCGTCGCGGTGCGGGCGGTGGCGCGGCCCGGAGCCTCGCGCTGCCACTCGTTCCGGGCCGTCCGCTCCAGGAGCAGGGTCAGCGTGCAGCCCAGTCCGACGTAGAGCATCAGCGCGAAGTGGTTGCGGTTGATCAACGTCCCGGTGGCGCTGTCGAGGTAGGCGTCCTTCTCCAGCCAGAGGACCATCGGCGAGCTGGAGGTCCACTGGAACAGGCCGTAGAGCGCCTCGGCCGCGGTGAAGACCGCGACGGTCGCGATCGCGGCGCGGCGCCCCGGGCGGTCGCCGCCCAGCACGCTGCGGGCGGCGAGGAAGGTCGCCAGCCCGGCGGCCACCGCGAACAGGAAGAACCAGGTCGAGAAGCGGTCGACAGCGGGCCGGGCAAGAACTCGCGCGACCAGGCCGCGGCCCGCGGGCTGAGCAGTGAGACCACCCCGGCCGGGAGCGGCACGAGCTGGACCGCCAGCCAGGCCGGGAAGGCGAGCGCGGCGAGCGTCCAGCCGAGGCCGGGGCGGTGGCGCGCCGGGGTCAGCAGCAGGGCGCCGCCGGCAAGAACCAGGGCGACGGCGGCGAACAGCGGCAGGACCGCCGGCTCGACCGCGCCGAACCAGATGGCGCCGAGCAGGACCAGGCCCAGCAGGGCCCACGCCAGCCGGCGGGAAAGGATCTCGCGGTCCAAGCGGTGGTGTCCCGTGGACTCAGCCGCGCTTCGTGTCGCCCGCCGGCACCTCGTCGCCCCGCTCGCGCTCGACCCGGTCGGCCTCGTCCTTGTTGTCGCGCGCGTAGCCGTAGCGGTAGTAGCGGTACTGGTAGGGGACGTTCTCGGTCCGGACCGCGTTGAGCACGATTCCCAGCACGTTCAGGCGGCCGGAGTCCAGCTTCTCCTTGCCCAGCCGTCCCGCCTCGCGGGTCGTGAACCCCGACTTGATCACCAGGATCGTGCCGTCGGTGTGCCGCCCGATCAGCAGCGGGTCGACGACCGACAGGACCGGCGGCGAGTCGTAGATGATGTGGTCGTACTCCTCGTGCCCCCGCAGCAGCGCGATCATCTCGCGGAAACGGTCAGAGTCGAGCAGCTCGGCGGGGTTGGGCGGGATCGGGCCGGCGGCCACCAGCGAGACCCGCTCGATCGTCGTCGGCTGGACCAGCGCGTCGAGCCCGCTCATCCCGGTCAGGAAGGTGCTCACGCCGCGCGACGGGGAGGCCTTGAGCACCAGGTGACAGCGCGGGCGGCGCAGGTCCGTGTCGACGATCAGCACCCGGCGGCCGAGCTGGGCCAGCGCGATCGCCAGGTTGAGGGCGGTCGTGGTCTTGCCCTCGCTGGGCTGGCAGGAGGTCACGGCGATGTCGCGCGGCGGGTGGCCGGCGGTCGCCAGCAGGACCGAGGTGCGCAGCTCGCGGTAGGCCTCGGAGATCGGCGAGAGCGGCTGCTGGGCGGTGATCAGCGCGGGCTCGGCGGCGCCCGTCGCGTGCTCGGGGGCCTCCGGACCGCGCGAGCGGCCGGAGCGGTGCTTCGGTTCGAACTCCTGGGCCGGGATCATCCCCAGCACCGCCATGTTGAGCGTGGAGCGAACGTCGTCGGGCGTCTTGAGCGTGTTGTCGACGTACTCCATCAGGAAAGCGACGGCCACCCCCAGGAACAGGCCGAAGAGCAGCCCGAGCAGGGTGTTGAGCTTGACCTTGGGCTTGTAGACCACGCGCGGCGGCTGGGCCGCGTCGATCACCCGGACGTTCTGGCCCTTCTCCGCGCCGTCGAGCATCAGCCGCGACATCCGCATGTCGGTCTGCTTGCTCAGGAAGTCGTTGTAGGTCTGGCGCGCGCGATCGAGCTGGGCCTTCTTCGCCAGGAACTCGACGTAGTCCTCCTTCAGCTGGGTGACCTGCGAGGCGGACTGGGCCTGCAGCCCTTCCAGCCCCGTGAGCACGCGCTGGGCGCGCTCGTAGTCGGCGCGCGCGCCGGCGATCGCCTTCTGCGCCAGGGCGGCGGTCGCGGTCTCGAGCTGCTCGCGCGAGCTGTCGAGCGCCTCCTTGAGCTGGCGCACGGCCGGGAGGTTCGGGCCGTAGGTCGTCAGCTGCTCGCGGTACTTGGTGTCCTGCTCGGCGACGGTGCTGGAGAGCCGCTGGATCAGCTCGTTGTTCCGGACTTCCTCGATCGCCGCCGGCGGGGTGCGCTCCAGCGACTGCAGCCGGGCCCGGGTGCTCGCGACCTCGGCCTGGGCCTCGGTCATCTTCCCGCGCAGCTCGTCGAGGTTCTTGACGGTCAGCTCGTTCAGGTCGCCCGTGCCGGTGATGATCCCCTTCTCGGCGGCGTACTTCTGGAGGTCGATGTCCCGGCGCGTGATCTCGTCCTGCAGCTCCGCCAGCTGGTTCGTGAAGAACAGTTCCGACTGGTCGGCGATGTCCTTGCGCCCGCTCATCGTGAACAGGATGTAGCCGTTGGCGATCGCGTTGGCCGCCTCCGCGGCGAAGCTGGGGGAGGCCGAGACGAACGAGATGTTCACGAGGTGGCTGTCGCGCACCGGCTCGATCGAGAGGCCCCCGCGCAGCTCGCGGATCAGCGGGTACTTGGGATCTTCCGGGATCCCCGCGCCGGCCGGCTTGCGGCCGATCGCCCGCGACATCGCCCCCGTCAGGTCGCTGATCGTGGGGAGCGAGAACTTCCCGCGCAGCTTGGGGTCCTGGCTGGGGAAGAGGACCGCCTTGCGCTCGAGCGCATCGACCGCGTTGGTCAGCACGGCGTCGGACTGCAGGATCTTGTACTGCGTGTTGTAGAAGTTCTGGTAGTCGATCCAGCTCGGCTCGGCCGAGGTCAGGTCCTGGCGCAGGATCCGCACCCCCTGGCGCTCGATCGAGATCGTCGTCGTGGCCTTGTAGACCCGGGTCGCGACCATGCTCGAGACGAAGGCGGCGACGGTCGTCACCAGCAGGAATGTGTAGATCAGCCAGCGCCGCCGGACCAGGATCTGCCAGTAGTCCCGGAGGTTGAATTCCTGCTGGTTCGTCGCTGAAGTCATCGCGCACCCCGCCGGACGCGTTCGCGCCTGCCCGGACCGATCAGAAGAAGGACTCCGGGACCACCACGGTGTCGTTCTCTTCGAGGAGGATATCCTCCGCCTTGCCCTTCTTCACGCGGTTCAGGTTTACCTTGAAGACCTGCCGCGTGCCATCCGAGTTCCGCCGGACGACGTTGACCCGGCTCTCGTTGGCCCGGTCGGTGGCCCCCCCGGCGGCGGTCACAGCCTGCAGCACGGTGGCCTCCTGGTCGACCGGGAACTTGTACATCCCGGGGTTCCGGACCGCGCCGTTGACGTAGATCCGGACCTCCTGGAGGTAGGGGACCAGCACGATGTCGCCCGGCTGGAGCGGGACGTTGAGCAGCGGGTTGCCGTCGTAGACCAGCTCCTCGATGTCGATCTCGACGCGGTCCTGGCCCGAGGCCGCGTAGGGGCGCTGGACGATGATCTTCTTGCCGGCCCGGTCGTTCAGGCCGCCCGCTTCGCCGACCATCTCGAGCAGCGTCTTGGGGCCGAGCATCGGGTACAGCCCCGGCTTGTCGACCGCGCCCTGGATGCTGACGCGGCGCGAGACGTACTCCTTGATGTTGACCGAGACCTGCGGGAGCTTGACCAGGTCGCGCTCGCGCAGCAGCAGGGAGATCGCCTCCTCGGCCTGCTGCGGATTCAGCCCGCCGACCGAGACCTTGCCCAGCAGCGGCAGCGTGACCGAGCCGTCGTTGTCGACTCGGCGGGTGACGTCGAGCTCCTTCAGCTGGTACTCGCGGATCTCGAGCACGTCCTGCGCGCCGATCGAGTAGTCCTGGTCCGAGGTCGGCGGCATCGCGAAGGGCGAGGGGAGGGACTTCGCCGCCGGGACCGCCGGCGGGGCGGCCGGGGCCGCGGGCCGGGACGGCGCCGACTGCGGCGCGGCCAGGGCCGGGGACAGCGCCAGCGCGAGCGCGATCGCGGGGACGGGGAGGCGGCGGAAGGAGGGGCTCATGGCGGTGCTCCTGGGGCGATGCGGTCCGTTTCAGTACACGAGGCTGCCGGTCGTGACGAGGTAGGGCTGGCGATCCTCGGCGAAGGGGTCGTTCGAGGTCCGGTCCCGCACCCCGTAGCGTAACCCGATCTGGAAGTTGCCGACGATCCGGGTCATGAAGCCGATGTAGACGTCGTCGATCGTGTCCCGGCGGCGGACCCCGGGG
>CAYZDB010000047.1:0-13854 GCA_964476985.1 uncultured Acidobacteriota bacterium
GCCGCGTCGTGGCAGCGGCCGCAGTGCCGGTCGTCGTGCATCGCCCCGGCGGCGGGCGCCGGCCCGCCGCGCTGCCGTCCCAGCAGGGAGAAGCCCGCGGCGTGGCACGAGGCGCACTCGGGCGCCCGGGCGTCGACGTGGGAGAGGTGGCGGAAGGTGACCGCCCCGGGGCTGCCGTCGCCGCGCTCGAAGGTCACGTCCCGCGGGAACTCGAAGGCCGCGAGCCCGCGCGCGAGGTCGACCGGCGGTGCGGGCGGCGGTGGCGACTGCCCGGTCTCCGCCGTCTGCTCGAGCACGCTCGTCGCGTAGAGGCTGGCCACCAGCAGCGCGGTCGGGATCAGGGCCAGCAGCGCGAAGTGCCGCCGCCGTGGGAGCGGCAGGCCGGCCGGGAGCGCTGCCTGCTCCGCGAACTCCCGCCCCGGGTCGTCCGCCCCGTCCGGGATCACGCCGAAGTAGCGCGCGGCCAGCGCGAACAGCGTGCAGCCGAGGGCCGCGATCCCGAGCGAGATCGCGATCTCCTGCCAGGACGGGAAGTAGGTCGTGTGCGGCCAGGACTCGAGGCCGGTCACGACCGTGTTCATCCGGTTGGCGGCGAAGCCCATCAGCACCAGCGTGCTCGCGGCGTACAGCCCGGCGCGCTGGCGGCGGGCCCGCGGGAGCGCGAGCACGGCCAGCGGCGCCACCACGCCGATCAGGAACTCCCCGGCGAACATCAGCCCCTCGTACGAGCCCAGCGTGCCGGCCCGCAGCACGCCGCGGTCGGCGAGGTCCTGCAGCCGGACCAGGCCGTAGAGCGCCAGCACGACCGCCACCACCTTGGCCAGGTCGGGCAGCACGGCGACCGGCAGGCGCCGCTGGCCGTAGCGCGTGACGTGCAGGCAGAGGAAGACGACGGTCGAGAGCCCGGCGGCCAGGCAGGACATGAAGAACAGCACCGGCAGCAGCGGCGAGTACCAGAGCGGGTGGAGCCGGCCGGGCACGATCAGGTACAGCGAGCCGAACGACGACTGGTGCAGCGTCGAGAGCACCACCCCCGCCAGGATGAACGGCAGCGCGATCTTCCGCAGCAGCGGCAGCGGCGCGGTGATCCCGAAGCGCTGCAGCGCGACCGGCGCGAACTCGAAGGCGAGCACCGTGGAGTAGAGGATCAGGCACCAGGTGATCTCGAACATCACCGAGTGCGGGTTCCACATGAAGAGCGCGTGCCAGAAGCGGTCGGGCCGGCCAAGATCGACGACCAGCACCACCATCACCAGCACGTAGCCGATGAAGGCGGTCAGCAGGGCGGGGCGCACGATCGGCTCGAACCGGTGCACGTGGAAGATGTGGACGCTGGCCACGATCGTGAAGCCGGCCGCGGCCAGCCCGATCCCCAGGAAGTCGAGCCCGATCCAGAGCCCCCACGGGAAGTGGTCGGTCAGGTTCGTCGTGCGGCCCAGCCCCAGCGCGAAGCGCTGCACCGTGGCGACCGCGCCGATCGCCATGAAGGCCGCGGCGAGCGCGCCCCAGAAGCCCCAGCGCCGCGCCACGGCAACCTGCGAGCGGACCGCGGCCGGCAGCTCGCGCCACGTCGTCGCGGTCATGGCGCCTCCCTTCCCGCGTCCGGTCCGGCGCCGGGGGCGGGCCGGCCCTGCTCCGCGGCGACCTCCTCGCGGCGGTTGGTGATCCAGTAGACGCCGGCCAGGAACACGCCGGCGGTCACGGCGAAGCGCGGCACCTGCGACATGACGCGCCAGGTCAGGGCGGGAAGCGCCTCGTGCGGCAGGTCGTCGGGGTAGCCGAGCGCGGCGAACGGGACGTCCGAGATCAGCAGGACCGAGGTCCCGCCGGCCTCCACCGCGCCGTAGACCTGCGGGAGGTAGCGCCCGGGCTCGGCCGCGATTCGCGCGCGCGCCTCGGCCAGCAGCGCGTCGCGGGGGCCGAAGCGCGTCGCTCCGGTCGGGCAGGCCGCGGCGCAGGCGGTGGGCCGTCCTTCGGCCAGCCGCGGCGCGCACAGGTCGCACTTGCGCACGCGCGGCAGCACCTCGTCCCACTCGTAGCGCGGGACCGTGAACGGGCAGGCCTGCATGCAGTAGCGGCAGCCGATGCAGCGCGACTCGTCGTAGACCACGGGGCCGTCGTCCGTCTTGCGGAACGCGCCGACCAGGCAGACCGAGGCGCAGGTCGGCTCGTCGCAGTGCATGCAGAGCCGGCGCACGAAGCGCCCGCCCTGCGCGCGGACCACGGTGAAGGCGCGATCGGAGAGGTCGGCGTCGCGGCGCGCCGTGTCCGGCGCGGGCAGCCCGTTGCGCTCGGCGCAGGCCAGCGAGCAGGCGCCGCAGCCGATGCAGCGCGTGGTGTCGATCAGCAGTCCCTGGGGGGTGTGGGGTTCACTCGCGGGGTTCGACATGTCCTCGGGGGGATCGTCGCGGGCGGCCGCGCAGCGGCTCGGAGGCGACATCGACCGGGTGGGTCGATGTCACCGTACTCCCGTCGGCCGCGCGCAGCCGCGCGGCAGGCCCGGCAAGGTGAAATAAAAACAGCGTTTCATGTCGGCGTTTCCGACATGCGGGTCGGGATTCCCGACTCCGGCACGCCGGCCGCGGCGCCCGCGCGGCGCGCAAGCGGCCTGCGCGCAACGGGCTCGACGCACCGCGGCGAGGGTCGCGAATGGCATCGCGATTGCACTCCCTGACTCTCCGCACCGCACGTGGAGCGCGTCGCCCACCGGCCTCGCGTGCGTCGGATGGGTGATCCTCATGCCGCAACTGACCCTGCTCAACGCCACGAACGTCCTGCTCGGCCTGGCCACCGTCGCCCTCTGGATCTGCCTCGGCATCGGGCTGGTGCAGGAACTGATCGACCGCCGCCGCGAGCGCTCGGCGAAGGCCTCCCGGCCCGTGCTGCGGCTCGTCGCGCCCACCCCGCGCCGCGCGGCCTGAGGCCGCCCGCTCAGCGCGACAGGTCGTACCGCTTCATCTTGTCGTAGAGGGTGGAGCGGTCGATCCCGAGTTGCCGCGCCGCCTGCCGCACGTTCCCCGCCGTGCGGCGCAGCGCCGCCTCGATCGCCTTGCGCTCGATCTCGCCCAGCGAGGCCTCGGCCGGCGGCTCCCACTCGCGGTCGCGCCGCGCGAAGCCGCGCACGAAGGCGACGTCCTCCTCGGAGAGGACCGCGCCCCGGCAGCCGACCATCGCCCGTTCCAGCGTGTTCTCCAGCTCGCGCACGTTGCCCGGCCAGTCGTACTCCATCAGGACCTGCAGCGCGCCGTCGGCCAGCCGCTCGACCGGTTTCTTCATCTCCTCCGCCAGGCGCGCGACGATGTCGGCGGCCAGCAGCGGGATGTCCTCCCGGCGCTCGCGCAGCGGCGGGACCCGGATCGAGACGACGTTGAGCCGGTAGAACAGGTCCTCCCGGAACTCGCCGGCCCGCACCGCCTCCTCCAGGTCGCGGTTGGTGGCGGCGATGAAGCGCACGTCGACCGAGATCTCCTCGGTCCCGCCGACGCGGAAAAACGCCCGCTCCTGGAGCACCCGCAGCAGTCCCTGCTGGACCCGCGGAGGGATGTCTCCGATCTCGTCCAGGAACAGCGTCCCCCCGGCAGCCAGCTCGACCTTCCCCAGCTTGCGGCTGCCGGCCCCGGTGAAGGCGCCCCGCTCGTGGCCGAACAGCTCCGACTCCAGCAGCGTCTCGGGCAGGGCCGCGCAGGAGACGGCGACGAAGCGCCGGTGCCGGCGCTCGCCTTCGGCGTGGATCGCGCGCGCGACCAGCTCCTTGCCGCAGCCGCTCTCGCCCAGCACCAGGACGGTGCTGCGCAGGCTGGCCACGTCGCGGATCAGCGCGAACACCGCCTGCATCTCGGCGCTGCGCGCGGTCAGCTCGTGGAAGGTGCGCTGGCGGGTCAGGCGGCGCCGCAGGTAGCGGTTCTCGCGGCGCAGCCGCGTCAGCGAGAGCAGGCGCTCGACCAGCAGCGAGATCTCGCGCGGGTTGACCGGCTTGACCAGGTAGTCCTCGGCGCCCTCCTTCATCGCGTCGATCGCGGTGTCGATCGAGGCGAAGGCGGTGACGATCACGACCGGAACCTCGGGGCGCAGCGCCCTGAGCGCGCGCATCGTCTCGATCCCGTCCGGGCCGGGGGGCATCCGCAGGTCGATCAGGGCGAGCGCGAACTCGCGCTCGCGCGCCAGCTCGAGCGCCTCGCTTCCGGAGGCGGCGAGATCGACGGCGTAGCCGTCCTCGCGCAGCCAGGCGCCCAGCGACTCGCGCGCGACCTGCTCGTCGTCCACCACCAGCACGCGCTTCGACACGCTCACGGGGCACCTCCCGCCGCCGGCGCGGCGGCGGCCGCCGGCGGGCCCTCCCGCGCGGCGGGCGGCGGTTCCAGCGGCAGGACCACGGTGGCGCGCGCCCCTCCGCCGGGCCGGTTCGCCAGCTCGATGCTGCCGCCGTGGGCCGAGACGATCCCGAACGCCACGGGCAGCCCCAGCCCCGTCCCGCCCCCCTCGGCCTTGGTCGTGAAGAAGGGGTCGAAGAGCCGGCCCAGGATCTCGGGCGGGATCCCCGGCCCGTCGTCGTCGACCTCCAGCGTGAGCGTCCCGGGCCGCGGTCCGCCGCGGCCGCGGACCGTGATCGTGCCGCCCGAGCGCAGCGCCTCGGCGGCGTTGAGCACGAGGTTCAGGATCACTTGCCGCAGCTGCGAGCCGTCGCAGGAGAGGACCGGAAGCCGCTCGCGGAAGTCCTGCACCAGGGCCGTCCCCTGCAGCTCCAGCCGGTGCGCGACCAGCGGCACGGTCGAGCGGACCAGCTCCTCCAGGTCGTGCGGCGTGCGCTGCGGCGTCGACTGGCGCGCGAACGAGAGCAGGCTGGTGACGATCCGCCCGACGCGGGCGGTCTCCTGGGCGGCGGCCTGCAGGTAGCGGCGGAACTCGTCGGCGCGGCCGGGCGGGATCCCGTCCGGCGTCAGGATCCGCTCCATCAGCACCGCGTAGTTGAGGACCCCCGCCAGCGGGTTGTTGATCTCGTGGGCCACGCTGGCGGAGAGCTGGCCCAGCGACGCCAGGCGGTCGCTGCGCGCCATCCCCTCGTAGGCGACGCGCAGCTCGCGCGTCCGCTCGTCGACCCGCCCCTCGAGCGTGCGGTTCAGCTCGTTGAGGTCCTCCAGCGCGGCGCGCAGCCGCTCGCGCATCCCGTTGAAGGCGGCGGCCAGCTCGCCCAGCTCGTCCCGGCCGCGGACCTCGACCGCGCGGCCCAGGTCGTCGGCGGTCATCGCGCGGGTGGCCTCGATCAGCTCGCGCACCGGCCGCCCGACCGTGCGGCGGACCAGCAGGAAGCCCGCCCCGCCCGCCAGCACCATCAGCGCCAGCGAGATCAGCACCGAGCGGGCCCGCGCCGACGCGATCTCGCGGTCGACGCGGTCGAGCGAGACGACGACGTCGAGCACCCCCAGCACCGGCGCCGAGGCGGGGTGGCGGTGGCAGGCCGCGCCGCTGCAGGAGGTGTCGTTGTAGATCGGCGTGACGACGCCGATCCGGCGGTGGCCGGCCGCGTCGCGGGAGACCCGCGACCGGGCCTCGAGCCCGACGCGGACCAGCGGCGTGTCGGCCTCGTGGCAGAAGCGGCAGGCGTCCTCCCCTTTGGCCAGCACGGTGCCCGTGTCCCCGTTCGTGGAGAAGGTCACGAGGCCCCCCTTGTTGATCAGCCGGATCGCCTCGATCCCGGGCTCGCGGCCGACGACCCGCATCGCCTCGTAGACCTCCTGCCGCTGGTCGGCGAGCATCGTGCGCCAGGTCGCGTTGACGATCGCGCGCGAGAGCTGATCGGCGCCGGCCAGGACCTCGCGGCGCCGGTCGCGCTCGAGGGCCCAGAGGCTCGCCGGGAGGATCGTGCCGAAGACGGCAACGACGATCAGGCAGAGCGCCAGCACGAGCTTGGCCGCGACGCCGAGCCGGCCGCGGTCGCCCGCGGAGCGGGCGGGTGCCGCGCGCCGGGGCGCAGGGAGAACGGGGTCACCCATCGGGTCACCGGACGGGCCAGGGATGGGGAGGGGGGCCCGCGGCAGCGCGGAAGGCGCTGCACGGGGATTATCGCCCCGCGCCCCGCGCCGCGCACCCCCGTCTCCGGCGCCGCGATCCGCGACCGGGCCGCCGCGGTCCGGGCGCCGCCGCTATCATCCCGGCGTGCCCACCGTCTACATCCTGCGCTGCCGCGACGGCTCGCTCTACACCGGGGCGACGACCGACCTGTCGCGCCGCCTGCAGCAGCACGCGGCCGGCACCGCCTCGCGCTACACGCGCGGCCGGCTGCCGGTGGCGCTGGCCTGGTCGCGGCAGGTCGCGTCGTGGTCCGAGGCGCTGCGGGAGGAGCGGCGGATCAAGGCGCTGCCGCGCGCGGAGAAGCAGGAGCTGGTCGCTTCGGTCGCTAGAGCTCCCGGACCAGCCCGCCGAGCTGCTGGTCCACCGCGAAGCCGAAGCGGCGGAAGAACTCGGGCCGGAAGTAGCCGGTCGTGAGGCGCGTGACGCCCGCCCCCTTGAGGCGGTCCATGAACTCCTTCATCAGCCCCTCGCCGACCCCCTGCCCGCGGTAGGCCTCGGAGACGACGATCTTGTCCAGGTGCGCCGTCCGCGCGTCGGGGTCGTGGTCGAAGAACAGCCCGCCGACCGGCTCGCCGCGCTCGCCGACCGCGACCAGGAAGTCGTGTTCCGGCCCGAACGAGACCGGCAGCCGCGCGTCGAGGAACAGGCGGTGCAGGCGCGAGACCTCGCGCGGGCTGACCGGCGGCCGGACCTGGAACCGACGCCCCGACTGGTCGCTGAGCGTGACCACCACGTCGGCCCGCCGGGCCCCGCCCACCCCGGTCGAGACGAAGACCGCCGCCGCTTCCGGCTGCAGGTGGGGATAGGTCAGGCGGGCCAGGAAGTACTCGTCCTCGGACCCGGCCTCGACCACCGCGCGCAGCGCGCGCACCCGCTCGACCAGCGCGTCGCCCTCGACCGCGCGGCGCAGGACCTCCGCCCCCAGTTCCTCCAGCGCGTGTCGCAGCGGCTCGGCGGAGCCGGCAAAGACCGTCTCGCGGAAAAAGCGCAGGCGCGCGTCCGGGTGCTCGGCCAGGAGTTGCGGCAGCCGGTAGGTCTGCCACAGCTCGGCCAGCGTCGCGGCGCGGGCCTCGCGCGTCGGCGCCCCGGCCCGGGCGGCCCAGCGCCGGAAGCGGTCGACCGCGAGCTGCAGGCGCCGCGGCACGAACCCGTGCCCGCGCACCTCCGCGGCGTAGCGCCCGATCGCCGGGGCCAGCGCCGCGTCCGCACGCGCCGCCTGCTCGAGCTGCGCCAGGCCGGCCTCGATCCCCAGGGCCTCCAGCAGCGCGCCGAACGACAGCTCGCGCGGCGCCAGCCCGGCCAGCTCCGGGTGCTCGCGCTCGATCGTGCCGACGATCCCGTCCCAGATCGAGGAGAGCAGCGGGCCCAGCCCGGCAAACGGCTGCCGCGTCCCCAGCGAGACGATCCGCGGGCCGGACTGGTAGTCGTGCGAGGGGGCGATCACGCCGCCGGGGAAGGGCCGCCCGGCGACGAAGCGGTGGCCGGTCCGGTGCCAGAAGTCCAGGTAGGCCCGGCAGGCGCTCCAGGCGAGGAAGGGCCAGAGCTGGCGCAGCCGCTCGCGCGCCTCCTCCGTCTCCCCGCGCGCGAGCCGCTCGACCAGCCGCTCGAGCGTCTCGCCGGCGACGAACTCCTCGGTGAACATGCCGTGCCGCTCGAAACTTCCGCCGACCCCCTCGACGAGCCGCTCGCCGTCGTGCTCCTCTCCCGCGACGGTCAGCCAGAGGACCTCCTCGCGGACCTCCTCCGGCGTCATCGCGTAGGCCAGGTTGAGGGCGACGTCGATCGGGCCGTGCAGGCGCGTCTCGACCCGCACCCGGTAGACCCGCTTGCCGTGCCGGTCCCCCAGCAGCGACAGCGTCACGCCGCCCGGCGGGATCTCGGACAAACGGATCACGTGCCCGCCGCCCAGCAGGAAGATCGCCTCGCGCAGCAGGCAGGTCGTCGAGAGCGCCGCGGCCAGCCGCGGCCGGTCCTCCTCCGGGACCGAGCCGTCGAAGCGCAGCACCTCGGGCCAGCCGTACTCCTCGTCGGTCTCGGGGTCGACCGCGACCTTCATCGGGCCGCCGAGCCAGTCGCGGAAGCCGTCGACCAGCCGCTCCAGCGCCGCGGCGCCGCGCTCGCGCGCGGCGGGGCTGGCGCCGAACGCCGCGACGCGCGCCAGCGCGGCGCGCAGCGTGCGGAAGCGGCCCGGGCGGGTTGCGCCGTGGGCCGCGAGCAGGTCCAGCCACGGTCCCGCCGCCTCCCCGTCCCGCTCCGCGGCCTTTGCCACCGCCAGCTGGATCACCGCGCGCAGCTTGGCGTCCGAGAGCGCGGTCCCGGCCAGCCGCTCGACGTCGCCCGGCTCCAGCACCGCGCCGGCCGCGAAGCGCGAGAGCGTCTCCGCGACCTCGTCGTCCTGCTCGGCGGGGAGCAGCGCGCACATCGCCTCGTGGCGCACCGCCGGGGCGGCGCCGAAGGCGGCGCGGCGCAGCGCGAGCAGCGCGGCCTCGACCGGCGCGCGCTCGCGGCGCTCGAGCACCAGCGAGAGGAAGGCGATCGCCGCCCGCGCCCGCTCCGCGTCCGGCCCGAGCAGCGCCGAGGCCGCGTGGCTGACCTGCAGCACCAGCGGCGCCGGATCGTCGGCCGGCTCGGCGGGGAGGGGCAGCGCCGGCGGCACCGGCTCGTCCGGCGCCCGCTCGACGTCGCCGCCGGGGCGGCGGAAGCGGACGCGCTGCGCCGGGTCGATCGCCAGGAAGCGCAGCAGCGCGCCGTTGCCGAGCCAGAGGGCGAGCGTCCCGGCCAACCGCCCCAGGTCGAGCACCCGGCCCCGCACCAGGTACTCGCCGTCGCCCACCCGCACCCGCTCCGCGTCGCCGCTGCGGCCGAGCCCGGCGATCGCCAGCTCCACCCCGTGGGCCGGGACGCGCAGCCGGTTGCCGTCCAGCTCGAAGTCCTCGGCGATCAGCCCGCTCGCCTGCAGCAGCCAGTTCGGCACGCGGACCCGCGCCTCGAGGCCCGGGACGTGCAGCAGGGCCCGCCGGTAGAGGACGTCGATCGTCGCGGCGTGGCGCTGCGCCACGACCGAGCGGCGGAAGGTCTGCTTGGGGGTCAGCTCGCCCGCCTCCTCCGTGAAGTCGCGGTCGAGCAGGGCGAAGTCCAGGATCCGCTCGTGGGCCGCGAGGAAGCGGTTGACCGAGAAGACGAGCGCCCGGAAGTGGGCCCGGCGCTCGGCCGGCGTCATCGCGCGCAGGTCGGTCTCGGCGGCGCCGGCTTCGGGGACGATCAGCGCGGTGTTGTACTCGCGGTGGTCGCCGACCAGGAACACCTGCCGCACCGTCTCGAACTCGCGGAACATGTTCTCGATCCGCTGCGGCGTGACCGTCTCGCCGCGCAGGTTCTTGTAGATCTCCTTCTTGCGGTCGACGAAGCGGAAGTGGCCCTCGTCGTCGCGGGCCAGCAGGTCGCCCGTGGCCAGCCAGCCGTCCGCGTCCAGCCCGGTCCCGCCGTCCCCCGCGTAGCCGATCGTCACGTACGGCCCGCGGATCCGCAGCTCACCCTCGGGAGACAGCTCGGCCTCGATCCCCGGCAGCGGCCGCCCCAGCGAGTCGTCGCGGTACTCGCCGGGCGGCGTCATCGTGATCCCGCCGGTCGCCTCGGTCATGCCGAAGCCGCTCATCAGCTCGACGCCCTGGGCCTGGAAGAAGCGGAAGACCGACGGCGCGAGGTAGCCCGCCGCCGACAGGCCGAAGGCGAGCCGGCTGCCTACGACCGAGCGGCACGCGGCCCGCACCGCGTCGGCCGGAGCGGTCTCGAGGTCCACCTTGCGCGCGATCTCGTCGTACAGCTCGGTCCACTTCTTCGGGATGCTGATGAAGACGGTCGGCTCGAAGCGCTGGAAGTTCCGGACCAGCGCATCGAGCGCGGGGCTCTCCTGGAAGACGTAGGTGGCGCCCCAGTAGATCGCGCCGCACATCTCGAAGAAGCGGCCGAAGGTGTGGCAGAGCGGCAGGTAGGCCAGGAAGAGGTCCGACTCCCCGAGCGCCGGGAGCGCCAGTGCCCGGGCGAAGCGCTTGGTCACGATGTTGCGGCCGGAGAAGCGGATCCCCTTGGGCTTCCCCGTGGTGCCCGAGGTGTACATCACCGTCGCCAGGTCGGCGAGGCGGACCGCGTCGCGCACGCGCGCCAGCCGTCCCATCGTGACCAGCCGCCCGCGCGCGACGAGTTCCGGGAACGAGGTCACGCCGGGCAGCTCGGGCGGGGGCGGCTCGAGCATCACCACCACGGCGAGCCGCCCCGCGGGCCCGCGCGCCCGGGCGAGCTTCGCGAGCTGCGTCTCGCTCGAGACGACGGCGACGGTCGCGCCGCTCTCCGCCAGCGCGTGGAGCACGTCCTCCTCGGTCGATCCGGGCGGGATCATCACGGTGACCAGCCCGGTGGTGAGGCAGGCGAGGTCGACCAGCGCCATCTCGGGACGGTTCTCGGAGACGATCGCGACCGGCCCGGGCGGGGACTCGTCGAGCAGCGCCAGCAGGCCGCGCGCCACGCGGTCGACGGTCGCCGCGACCTCGTGCCACGTCAGCCGGTCGGCGTTTCCCCGGGCGGGGACCCGGAACAGGGTGCGCGGCCCCAGCGATTCGACCCGCTGCGCGAACAGCCGCCCGAAGGTGAACTCGGAGGCGTCGATCACCTCCAGCACGACCGGCCACCAGCTCTCGACCCGCCGCGCCCCGGCGACCAGGCGCGGCACGGGGGGGCGGCGCGCGACGTCGAGCCAGGCCCACGCGGCGCGGCGCAGCGGGTGCTCCGGGCCGGCCGGGGCGCCCCGCAGGGCCGCGGCCAGCCCGCGCCCGACCCGGGCGAGCGGGTCGAGGTCCAGGCCGTCCCCCGCGAGCAGCTCCACGTCCTCGGCGGCCAGCAGCTCGAGCGCCGCGAGCGCGGCCTCCTGGGCGGCCGGCTCGAGCCCCGCGCCGTCCCGCTCCAGCGCGTCGGCCAGGGCCGCAAGCAGGCGGGCGACCTCGCCCGGGACCGCGGTCCGCGACTGGGCCGCGCGGCGCAGCCCCAGCCGCAGCGGGGCGAGCAGGGCGGCGAGGGGCGGGGTATCCATCGGCCGATTATGGCGGAAGCCCCGTTCGCGGGTGCCCGCCCCCGGCCGGAGGGGGCCGCCGGGGAGGTGGGCGGCGGCCGCGCCTCTCCCTATGTTCTTAGGTGGAACGCCCACGGCCCGCGGACCGGGCCGATTGGTCAGGAGAGATCCGGATGGGCAGCTCAGCCGTGCTCGAGGCTCCCCCCCAGGTGGATCGCGCTTCGGCGCTGCGGCCGATCTCGGCCCGGTTGCTGGGTGCGATCGCGCAGAACGCCGGGCCCGACGGCCACCTCAAGCTCGGGGTCAAGGAATTCACGCTCTCGATCTCGCCCTGGGAGCGCGGCGTCCTGCTCGAGACCCGCGAGCGCGGGCTGGCCGAGACGGTCTACTGGGGCTCGCGCCTGCTCGAGGCGCTGGCCGTGCAGGCCAAGGGGTTCGCCGACCTGAGCCGTCTCCGCAACGAGCCGCTCTCCGACGAGCAGCGCACGCGCTGCCGCCAGGACCTGGTGGCCGACCTCGCGCTGGGCCGGGCGATCGAGGCCGAGCTGGCGGCGGTGATCGCGGCCCTGGAGGCCGCCGACCGGCGCGGCGCGGCCCGCAACATGACGCCCTCGCGCCAGCGCCTGGCCGAGACGATCAGCCTGCTCGCCGAGGACCTGGACGAGTCCGAGCGCCAGATGGCGGACACCCTCGCGGCGAGCCTCTTCCTCGAGGTGAACGACGAGACGGGCTGCACCGGGATCATCCCGTCGCCCGTCAGCGGGTCGCCGCAGCCGGACGCGGAACCGTCCACGCCTCCGCCCGCGCCCCACGCCGCGGCGGCGCGCGCCGCCGCCCCCACGCGGAAGGCCGGGGCCGGCGCGGCCCAGCGCGTCGACCGCGGGCTCTCCCGCCGCCACCTCGTCCTGGCCGGTGCGATCACCTTCGTGGCGGTCGCGGCACTGACGCTCTTCCTGCCGGCGCTCGTCGCCGGCAAGTACGACGCGACGCAGGCCTTCAGCTACCTGCCCGGCGTCCGCGGCTACACCGGGACGCCCCCCCTGGCGCTCGTCACGGTCTCGGGCGACGCCTGGGAGTCGCTCGACAGCTCGGGCCGCACGCGTCTCGTGATCGCGATCGGGGCGGCGATGCAGAAGGAGGGCTTCTCCACCGTGAAGGTCCTGACGCCGGACCAGAAGCCGGTGGCGGAGTGGGTCAAGGACCGGGGGAGCCGGCTCTACTAGAACTGCGAGGGGCGGCTGCGATTCCCGCAGCCGTCCCGAGCTCCCCGGCGCGCGGGACTACGGCCGCTGCCCTCGCGCTTCCTGCCGGCTGCGCTCCTCCTCGCGCAGCACGCGCTTGAGCACCTTGCCGACGATGCTCTTCGGCAGCGCGTCCCGCAGCTCGACTTCCCGCGGCAGCTTGTAGCGGGCCAGCTTGTCGCGGCAGAACTCGAGGACCTCGGCGCGCGTCACCGTCTCGCCGGGCCGCGCCACGAGGAACGCCTTGACGACCTCCTCGCGCAGCCGGCTCGGGATCCCGATCACGGCCGCCTCCATCACCTTGGGGTGCTGCAGCAGGACCTCTTCGATCTCGCGCGGGTAGATGTTCATCCCGGCGCTGATGATCACGTCCTTCCTGCGATCGACGATCCGGAAGTAGCCTTCCTCGTCCATCACCGCGATGTCGCCGGTCAGGAGCCAGCCGTCGTGCAGCACGGCCGCGGTCTCCTCGGGACGGTTCCAGTAGCGGCGCATGACCTGGGGCCCGCGCACGGCCAGTTCCCCCTCGTGCCCCGGCCCGAGCGGCGCGCGCGTCTCGGGGTCGACGATCCGGGCCTCGGTCCCGGGGATCGGGAGCCCGATCGAGCCGAGCTTGCGCCGGCCGGCCATCGGGTTGACGTGCGTCACCGGCGAGGCCTCGGACAGGCCGTAGCCCTCCACCAGCGACGCGCCCGTCAGGCTCTCGAAGCGCTTCTGGACCTCCTCCGGCAGGCCCGACCCGCCGCTGACGCAGAGCCGGATCGAGCCGACCGTCTCGCGGTCGGCCTTCGGGTGGTGGTTGATCGCGTTGTACATCGAGGGGACGCCGCAGAAGATCGTCGGACGGTGGCGGCCGATCCGCGCCACGACCTCGTTCAGGTCGAAGCGCGGCAGCAGCAGCATCGACGAGGCGAGCAGCGGCGCGAGGTGCAGCGCCGTGGTCATGCCGTAGCTGTGGAAGAAGGGCAGGGCGCAGAGGATCGTCTCCTGGCGGTCCTCCATCTGCCAGAGCCAGGCTCGGACCTGCGCCACGTTGACCAGCGCGTTGCGGTGGGTCAGCTCGGCGCCCTTCGAGACCCCCGTCGTCCCGCCGCTGTAGAGCAGGATCGCGGTGTCGTCCGGGGAGACCGGCGCGGGGTCCGAGTCCCCGGCCGGCCCGCGCAGCAGGTCGGCCAGGCGCAGCACCCCCTGCGAGGGGTTGGGGCGGAACCCGCCGCGCTCCTTGATCCAGAGCACCAGCCGCAGCAGGGGCGGCAGGAAGGTCCGGGCCTCGGCGACGATCACCCGCTTCACCGGCGTGCGCTCCCGCACCGCGGCCAGCCGGGGGTAGAGCTTGTCGAAGACGACCGCCGTCTCCGCCCCCGCGTCGCGGAGCTGGTGCTCCAGCTCCCGCTCGACGTAGAGCGGGTTCGTGGGCACCAGCACGGCGCCGATCCGCAGCGTCCCGAAGTGCGCGATCGGGTAGGCCGGGATGTTGGGAAG